>JAKQNL010000354.1 GCA_029565815.1 Spirochaetota bacterium
TGCGTCGCGTGGTGAGCGGAACTTTTTCGTAAGCTATCGGAAAGGGCTTACTGATTTTCCAACCATCGATACATTTTCGGCTCAGCGCAAGCACGGTAACGGGCGGATCCACAAATCGATAACAGGCCACAAGGAGACTCGTACATACAACAAACCACAGGTGAAATAAAAGAATGACTTTGCCGAAGGACAAGGTGGCAAGTTTAAGCCAGTTTTTTAATCCAAGGGATTTTGGCCTAAGCAGATCTTTGGCTTTCAAGCGCGGGCTGTGGCTGCCAACGGCTTCCCACAGCCGGCTTTCCGGTTTTGCAGGCATTCCAAGGTCGATTCGACCAAACTCAGCCAAGCGTCGAATAGCACGCCTTTCAAGCCTTACAAGCAGTATCATGGCATTAGGCTACTACACAGGCACTTGCCGTGTCCATGCGATACCCGTGCAGCTATGAGCCAGCAATGAACTCCGCTATTGCAAATACAGAGCTGTCGGCTTGCCACTCCTGGCCATCCCAGGACGAGCACAGCCGCGACAGACGCAAACCGGCATCCGTAGCGGCTTCTTTCACCTGATCGACCGTAAACGGGTACAGCACGGTGGAGTCTTCTTCATGAAGGTCGGAAGCTTCGAGCGTTGTGATAAAATCTATACGACCGTCTGCGCGGTATTGGTAGAAACGAGAAAACGTATAGCCGCCCTTCTCGATTAGTGGCAGCGAACCGGGGCGTTCACGCAAAACCTTACGATAATTAAGGAGCTGAAGTATGAGCCTTCCCCCCGGCTTGAGCGCGTTGGATGACGCATGCATGAAGTGGCTCAGCTGCATAGGCTGCTCCAGGTGCGGCACGGTATTGCCCAGGCACAGAAGCACGTTAAAGCGCGGAAGCGGAAACAGCCTTGCCAGGTCTTGCATAACACCGGGCTGGACGGTGACACGGTTGTGCAAACCCATTGCCCGTATGCGCTTATCCGCAACACTAAGCATTGCTACTGACGGTTCTAAGCCAACGCAGGTCCAGCCGTGGGCCGCCAGATCGATAATTTGGGCTCCGCTAGCACAGCCGACATCTAAAAGTTCGTTGCCAGGCGCGGCTACTCCAATAAAGGCGGCGGTTAAGGGATTGATTGGAAACAGCACATCGAATGCGGAGGCCAGACTCTCATACAAACCCATCCATGCCTCCTATTTGAATAATGGCTACGGCCTAACAACGCGAAAAACACTGGTATTGCAAAACTATCCTAGCATGGCCGTATGAATTCATCCAGCACAAAACGCATGGATGCTTGTGTCAATTTCAAAAACCGTCACTTTGGAAAGAGCTTTGCTTGACAGCTTCCCAAGCGGGGCTTAGGCTGTCCGTCGGCTATTAACGCCGATCATTCGAGAGTGGAGGATACAACCGTGAAACGTTCGTTCATCATGGCTTTGGCCTTTGTGGCCCTGGCCATCCCGCTTGCTTTCGCCGACGGTACACCCATTGCGGGTCTGTCGCGATTCAAGCTAGACAACGGCCTGGAACTTTTTGTGCTGGAAAACCATGCCGTGCCCTTAACCCGCATACAGATTACATTCCGCTGCGGATCCATTACGCAGACCCCCGATACAGCCGGACTTTTTCACCTGTACGAACACCTCTTGTTCAAGGGTAACAGCACCTACCGGACCGAAACCGAATTTTCCGCTGCAATGACTGATCTTGGCGTTGCCGAGTGGAACGGCGGAACATCCACCGAATACGTTACCTATTATTTCACCGTGCCATCGGACAGAACCAGCCAGGGCCTACAGTTTTGGTCACACGCGGTACGCGAGCCCCTGTTTGACCCAGCCGAGCTCGAGGTAGAAAAAGACGTTGTGGTCAACGAAATAAACGGACGCAATACCGACCCCGACACTGTATTTTCGTCGGCGGTGGACAAATTGCTGTTTGGCAAATACCCCTGGCGCCGCGATATAGGCGGTTATGAAAAAACAATCCGAGCCGCCACCGTGGACGTCATGCGCTCCATCCAGTCAAGCTACTACATACCCAACAACGCGGCCATTTTCGTCGGCGGAGACGTCAAACCGGAAGCCGTGCTTGCCATGGTCAAAGAGTGGTTCGGAACCTGGAAAAAAGGCGCAGACCCCTGGAAGACCCCTGCACCTGCCCACCCGACTCCTGGCGTTAAGGAAACAACCTACCTCGCTTACCCCGACGAATCCCTGCCCGCAGGCGTCGCTTACGTGGAGATGCGTTTCCGAGGCCCCGATGTGATAAGCGATCCGGTGTCCACCTACGCTGCCGATGTGTGGGGCTACCTTATGCAGAACCCTGACGGCCGTTTCAAAACCGCTATCTTCGATAAGGTTCCGGCCCTGTATGACAAGGACTACACCAGCGCTTACTACTACACCCAGCGTGACGGCGGTCAGATCATGTTCTCAACCTACGTGATGAGCGACGCGTCCGCCCCGCTTGCCGACCGAGCAAAAACGTATTTCCGCGGTGCCGTTCTTACGGACCAGATACCCGCCATGATAAAGGACGCATCCTATTTCTCCGCATCTGAATTCCAGGTGGTTAAGCAAAAAATGGAAGACGAGCAGATCCTGTCGCTTGAAACACCGGAAAAATTCATAGAGACGCTGTCGTTCTGGTGGTCGGTCGCATCGAGCGACTATTTCTTCGGATACGTACCTGCCATGAAAAAGGTTACCCACAAGGACATAGCAGCGTTCCTAACCAGCTATGTAAGCAGAAACCTAGAAGTGGTATCCATCCGCATGAATCCAAAAGACTACGCAAACGAATCGGCCGGCCTTCTAGCTGCAGGATTTTCTACTGTCACAAGCGAAAACGCGTTCTGGTGGGGGACAACGAAATGAAATCGATCAAGCTAAGTTTTCTAGCAACGGTACTGATGCTCGTATTCGCTTCGTGCGTAAGCCAGGGCAGCGTACCGGAAGCAGCGGCACCTGTTGTTGAAGCGCCGGCGGCTCCTGCCATCCCGCTTATTCCATACACCTTCCCAACACAGCCGGTATCCGCCTGGAAGCTGCCTGCCCAAACCGGCAGCTTTGCGCTTGCAAATCTACCCACCCTGGAAAGCCGCACGCTGTCCAACGGCGTAGTAGTCATCGTAAAAAAGAATCCTGCTAACCGCGTGTTCAGCCTTAAGGTTGCATACAAAGGCGGCGTGGCAATGACTACGCCAGAGCAAGCAGGCATTGAAGCCATGACCCTTGCCCTTATGGCTCGAGGCTCGGAACGCTACAGCTACATGGATATACAGCGCATCCAGTATGAAAAATCCAGCTCCGTAGGCTACACGAGCCAAGGCTACGATTGGTCGTCTTTTGACCTGGCTACCATAGACAAATACTGGGACGACATGTTCGAGGTGTTCGCCGACTGCCTCCTAAAGCCTGCTTTCCTGTCCAGCCAGTTTAACCTGGTGCAGAATGACTTCAAGGTGAGCATACAAAAATCCAATTCCGACCCGTACAACGTAGCGGTGGCAAAGCTGCATGAAAAAATGTTTGCGGGCCATCCATACCAGGCAGACTACGCCGGCAGCGTCGCCACCGTAAGCTCGATGACCCTGGAGCAGGTTAAGGCATACTACGACAAATGCTTGCAAGCCGACCGTATGGCCATCATCGCGGTGGGCAACTTCGATACCGACAAGCTGGTTGCAAAACTGGAGGCTACGATTGGCAAAATGCCTCGCACCGGTGTCGTCGTTCCGAAAATCGAACGCTACCAGCCTAAAGCCGAACTGTACCTGGAGCGTTTTGATAAATCCAAAGGCATTGCATACGTACGTGGCGATTACCCGCTGGCCGATGTAACCAGCCCAGACTTTGCTACCCTGCAACTTGGTTTTTCCATTCTGAACGAGCTCTTGTTTTCCGTGGTTCGAACCGATCACGGTGCATGCTATTCCACTTGGTCCAACGCCCACGGATTCCTGAATCCATACGGATCGCTGGTCGTTTACAAAACCGACAAACCGGAAGCGGTAAAGGGCTGGGTCGACGAGTGCATAGCACTCCTTGCGTCAGGCAAAACCCTCAACCTAAAAGGCGGTGGCCAAAAGTACGCGCCCATAGCTGATTCTATCGAAGCGTACAAGGCAAAGTACGTAAACGCATTCTTCGGTTCACAGCAGACCAACGCGGAAATGGCCAGCCAGCTTGCGCAGAGCCTGTTTTATTTCGGCGACTACCGCGAGTATCTGCGCTTCATCGATAAGATTCAGGCTATCTCGGCCCAAGACGTGGTAGCGGCGGTGAAAGCATACGTCGTTGGCGCCCCCGTTAGCTGGATAGTGGTTGGCGACAGCGCAAGCCTGTCCAAGGTAGACCGCACACCCTACCTGTATTTTACCGGCACGGTTGAATAACACTGGCAAACTAAAAAATATTGGTTTTTTTGGGAGGCTCTAAAAACCTTATGATTTTTGGAGCCTCTTTGCATTTTCATGCTAAAAAATGCGCTGACAAAGCATGCGGGCAATATACAAGCCGCTTCCTTTTTTTCGAAGCTTTGCGACACTGGTAACAAAAGCTAATCAGCGCGGCGTATCCTAAGAATATTCGGCACCTGCCTAAGATTTCGTTCCACTATCCGGGCGTCTTTCGTTTCTGCAAAAGCCATGGTAAAGCTTCCAGACAAGCCTTCGGAAGAGCGCTCTAGTTTGCCCTCAACTAGGGTGCCGCCATGCTTCTTTGCAGCATGTTCGATTTCCGAAAACAGATCCAAGCTGCTTCGTGCAAGCACGCGATAACGGCGAACTAAACCCGGACTGGTTTCCCATGACACATCTACCTTGCGCTGGGCGAATTCGGAAATCCCCGGCAGGTTGTGGCAGTCGTCACGGTGCACAATGATGCCACGGCCTCGGGACACATAGCCTACAATGCGGTCGCCCGGATGTGGCTTACAGCAAGCGGCAAATCGAACCAGAAGCTTACCGGCTCCGGCAATAGCCAGGCCTGCAGCCTCTGAGTCTGTTGCTCTATCTGAAACGCGAGCATGAAAATCCAATACGCCCTTCGTGCCCGCATCCTGCCCCGTCGCCTTGCCCGCCGCTGTAAGCTTTTCCTCACTTCTAGCTTCGGCCTTAGCGACTATGTTTTTATCTATTGCGAGCACCTGATCCTGGCTCAGTAGGTACTGCCGTATCCTAGATCGGGCTTTTGAGGTTTTTACGGCTTTGAGCCAGTTGATGTTTGGCCGCGCGTTTGAGCCTGTCTGGATTTCCACCACCTGCGTATTGGATAGCTCGGCAGACAAAGGCACAATGGCTCCGTTTGCCTTTGCAGACAGGCAGCGCAGGCCAAGGTCCGTATGGATGGCAAAAGCGAAATCCAAAGGAGTCGCACCGGCCGGCAGCTGAATCGAATCCCCTTGCGGCGTAAAAACGAATATTGAATCACCCAAAAACTCCCGCTTTATATCAGCAAGGAAATCTTCACCTGAATCTAAAAGAGCCGCCCAATCTTTTAAGCGGTTTACCAGTGGCAGGTCCTCTTTTCGCACCAGCTCGGAACTCTTGCCTTTTTTGTACAGCCAGTGAGATGCGATACCAAACTCTGCCTGTTTGTGCATTTCGTGAGTTCGTATCTGAATTTCCAGGGGCTTACCACCGGAAGCAAGTACGGTTGTATGTAGGCTCCTGTAGCCGTTAGTCTTTGGCATTGCTATGTAGTCTTTGAACCGGCCGTCCATGGGTTTCCATAAACGGTGTGCAATTCCCAAGACAGCGTAGCAATCCTGTTCTGCCTGGCAGAAAACCCGTATGCCGTACAGATCAAACATTTCGTCAGATGCTTTTGCGCGCTTACGCATTTTTTGGTAAATGGAATAGAAATGCTTTGCCCTGTGGCTGGTTTCCACCGCTATTCCGTCAGCCTGTGCAGAATCGCTTAGCTGGCGGCACACAGTATTTAAAAATTCCTCGCGCTCTGTTTTCTTTCCGGCCACCAGAAGCTTTATCTGATCGTACGCTTCGCGGTTTATTTCCTTAAGCGATAGATCTTCCAGTTCATCCTTCAGCCAGCTAATACCCAAACGGTCGGCCAAGGGCGCGTATATGTCCAGTGTCTCCGCCGCGATACGCGCGCGGTTCTCTTGGGGCAATGCCCGCAGGGTGCGCATGCTGTCCAGTTTGTCCGCAAGCCTTATTATGATGACCCGCAGGTCTCCTGCCATCGCAAAAATCATCTTGCGCATGGTATCCGCTGCCTGTAAGGTTTTGTTCCTTGCCTTAAGTGCGGACAAGCCTCTGACGCCATCGACCAAGGCAGCGCAACGCGAGCCGAAGATGCTGCTCAACTCCGCAAGCGTCATGAGCTCCAAAGCGTGGTGCGCAAGAGAAGCTATTATCGTTTCATAACCCATGCCCATGGACGCAAGAATGGCCGCAACCCGCTCTCCGTGCTCCCATTCCGGTTCGCCGCTGGCGCGCAGGCGGCCGGCAAAGACTTGCCTTGCCCAGGAGCGTGCATCGTGGATACGAGATGCATCATCGTGTTCGTAGCGGCTAAGAAAATCATCCAGGGTTTGGTTTGTGTTCATGGCTTTACCCCGCACACAACACGGTCTTGTGCTGCAAGATCTTGTATCACCCGGATTCCGCTGAAGCCGGCAGCGGCCAGGATGCGCGACACGGCATCTCCTTGCTCGTCACCTATTTCCAAAGCCAGAAAGCCGCCGTGTTTCAGTAAGGGCAGAGCCTGGGCTGCGATAAGCGGATACAGATCGAGTCCGTCGCTTCCTCCGTCCAGAGCCATGCGTGGTTCTTTATTCCCTTGTGTATCCATCTCGTCAACAAACGATGAGGAAACATAGGGCGGGTTTGCGCTTATGCCATCCAGGGGTGCGGCTGCCGCCGATAATACAGATCCAAGCGACCACTGCACCGCACCGCCAGGGCGAGCCGTATCCAATAGTTTTGCATTCTCTGAAAGCACATCCAGCGCATCGCCAGACGCATCCGAAAGGCTTACCTTTACATCCGGGCGCTCGTGCGCTATCGACAAGCCAACGCAGCCACAACCTGCAAACGCATCGTGGTGGCGTATGGGAGCGCCCCCGGCTAGCACGTCGCGTGCAGGCAGCATTTCCAGAACAAGCTCGACTAAGTGTTCTGTTTCCGGACGCGGCACCAGCACGCGGCGGTCTACAAAAAACCGCAGGTGGCGGAAATCTTTGTAGCCAAGGATATACGCAACAGGCTCGCCACTAAGCCGCCTGTCGATGTACCCGCGCAATGTTTTCAGGCTATAGTCTGGAAGCTGTTCGCTACGCGATGCAAGGAGCTTGTCCCTGGAATAACCCATGGCCGCTGCCAGAAGCAAACCGGCATCCAGAAAAGGCGATTCCTTATGGGCGGCTTGTAAGGCCAAAGCGCCGTCCGCTAGTGCCTGTCCAGCTGTCATGGCAAGGATCAGTCGGCCTTCATGGCCTGTTCGCGGGCTTGTAGCACAAGAGCGTCGACAATCTCGTCCATGTCGCCTTCCATGAACAAATCCAGTTTATATAAAGTAACATCGATACGGTGGTCGGTAACGCGGTTTTGCGGAAAGTTGTAGGTTCGTATGCGCTCGGAACGGTCGCCCGATCCTACCTGGCTTTTTCGCTCCGCGGAGCGCTCGGCGGCCAGCCGTGCTTCTTCCATCTCAAAGAGGCGAGCCCGCAATATACGCAGCGCCTTTGCTTTGTTCTTGATCTGGCTTTTTTCATCCTGGCAGTGCACAACAATGCCGGATTCCAAGTGGGTTATACGTACGGCGGAATCCGTGGTGTTTACGCTCTGGCCGCCGGGCCCGCCGGAACGCATGACATCGATGCGTATTTCATCCGGCCGAATGTCTATCTCGGTTTCCTCGGCTTCCGGTAACACGGCAACGGTAACCGCGCTGGTATGGATGCGCCCGGAGCCTTCGGTGGTAGGTACGCGCTGAACGCGGTGCACACCCGATTCCCAGCGCAGCCTGCCGTACACCGACTCGCCCGTAACAGAGAATATAATTTCCCTAAACCCGCCCAAGCCGGTATCACTCTCGCTCATCACTTCTATTTTCCAGCCCCTATGCTCGGCATAACGGCTGTACATGCGGAACAAATCCGCCGCGAATAAAGCAGCTTCGTCCCCGCCGGTGCCGGCGCGGATTTCCAATATGGTGTTTTTGTCATCCAGGGGATCCCTGGGCACCAGAAGCAGTTCGAGTGCGGCTTCGGCGGCAAGGGTTTGACCGTCCAAGCGCTCTAGCTCATCACGAGCCATGGCCTTGAGTTCCGGATCGGTTTCCGTGTGAACCATATCGCGGGCGCCGTGCAGCTCTTCCTGTAAACTCTTCAGCTTTTCCCAAGCATCCAATATGCTTTCCAGCCTGGACCGCTCGCGCATGAGTTCCCGGAAACGAGCTGGGTCCCGCGAAAGATTTGGATCCGAAACCAGTTCGTTCAAATCCTTGAACCGGGCCTGGCAAGCCTCTAGCCGCTCGTTCACGGGGCGACCCGCTCCTTAAAGTACGGGCAGGTGTAGATAACAATCTCCATTTCCATTTCTGGACCGGAGGACGGATTGACCGCATCGGCGTTTTCTTTAAGCCTGCGTTGGAGCATGCATGCTTTGTTGAGGGCGCACAGCGGACAGGCGCCGTTGCCCCGTGGGTTGATGTCAAGTGTCATAGGTAAAAAATAACAGGAAAGCGCCATGAGGCACAAGCCATAGATTGGCCTCATGGCGTTAGCAGAAAAACGACAGCCAGTTTAGTCCGTGATTATGGTTATTACTGGATCTAGCTCTGCCTTAGGCGCATTAAGGAGAATAAATGGGCTGGTTAGGGCTTGGGTTACCATAGCTCCCGGCTTTGGAGCAGAGCTGAATACAGCTATGCCCAGACGGCCGTCGGGCTGCCATGCAGCGCTCTTAAACGACAAACCGTAGCCTCCGGTGGTTCTTTGGCCCAGGAACACGCCGATAACCACACGGGTGGAAAAATCCAATGCCGGTGCAGGTATGGAAAAGCCGTTAATCTGGCGCCACAACGACGCAAAAGACGCCTGATCGTGAGCCAGTACTATCATCGGCTCTTCCTGTTTGCCTTGGCTGCCCTGAAGGACAAGCAGTACATCGGGTTCTTCCATGCTTACTCCGCTTGCACCGACGATAGCGCTACGTGCGCTGGATTCTGCCGGGCTTTTGCTGGAAACGCAGCCGGCGAACAAAAAAAGTCCCAAAAGGCCTAGTATGCAAAATGTTCGTGCTTTCATACATCGTAGTATAGTCGCTTTTTGCGCTGCGAGCCAGATCCATGCTTAGTGCCACGAAGCTTATGGGGAAATCAATCTAATTCTTTTTTATATCGCAAATTACGATAGAACGGCTCGATGCGAAGCCCATACAGGCAGACTTATCATAAACGTCGTTCCCCCTGTGATTCATCCGCCCATAAGCTTCGGGGCACGGAGCCGGCCTGCGCACAAACTCATTGCCCATGCAGCGCTTTTGCCCTATGATACAGCATCATGCTAGAGCTGAAATTCATCAAGGACAACCTTGACGCCGTCAAGGCCAATATCGCAAAGCGATTCATGAAAGCCGACCCGGACGCCGTCGTGGCCCTGGCCGACGAACGAAGCGCATCAATCCAGGCACTGGACGAAAAACGCCGCCGCCGCAACGAAGTGGCAGATGCCATGAAAAGCAAGCTGGAACCGAACCAACGTGCTGCCCTCATCGAAGAAGGCAAGCAGTTAAAAGAGCACATTGCAGCTATCGAGTCCAGGCTGGAAGCCGTCGAAAAAGAACTGTCCCAGGCTTTGTCGCGCATACCCAACATGGCCCACCCCGATGCCCCAGAGGGTAAAGAGGACAAGGACAACCTGGAGGTTAAGCGCAGTGGCCAAGTGCCGGTCTTTAGCTTTGAGCCGCGCGACCACGTAGCCCTTGGCTCACTCCTTGATATCCTGGATTTTGACGCAGGCACCAAGGTAAGCGGTACCAAGTTTTACTTCCTTAAAAACGAAGGCGTCATTCTGGAGATGGCGCTTATGCGTTTTGCCCTGGACCGCCTCATGGCCAAAGGGTTTACGCCCTTTGCCACACCGGACCTTGCGAAAACCGAGATACTGGAAGGCATAGGCTTTAGCCCGCGCGGCGAGGAAAGTAATATTTACCAGCTTGCCGGGGAAGATCTGTGCCTTATCGGTACGGCAGAGATAACCCTGGGCGGCTACTATTCCAACCAGGTGCTGTCCAAAGCAGAATTGCCGCTCAAGTTGGTCGGCGTATCCCACTGCTTTAGGCGCGAAGCCGGAGCCGCAGGACAATTCTCCAAAGGCCTGTACCGAGTGCACCAGTTTACCAAGGCGGAGATGTTCGTGTACTGCACGCCAGAAGATTCTGGCCGTTGGCACGGGGAGCTACGCGCGATAGAGGAAGAGCTGTTCCAGTCGCTGGGCATCGCGTACCGGGTGGTAGACACCTGTACTGGTGACCTTGGCGCTCCGGCATACCGCAAGTGGGATCTGGAAGCATGGATGCCAGGACGCAACGGCGGCGAATGGGGCGAGGTAACCAGCACATCCAACTGTACCGACTACCAAGCCAGGCGCCTCAATGTCCGCTACAAGGATGACGACGGAAAGAACAAGTATGTACACGGCCTCAATGGCACTGCCATAGCCTGTTCGCGCGCTATCGTTGCAATTCTGGAAAACTACCAGGAAGCGGACGGTTCGGTGCGCATGCCCCCTGCCCTTGTTCCGTATACGGGATTTGATATCATACGGCCCAGAAAAAAGGCGTAGGCAGGTTACGAAGCTAGGCTAACGCCTGATACAAAAACAGCCGGCCATCACGACCGGCTGTTTGCTTTATGGAACAATCCGATAAGGGACAGCTTTATACCATCCTCCCTATCGTTTCGATCAGCTCGTCTACAATATCCGTTTCTCCGGCTTGTACACGGTCTATAAGACAGTGTTTCATGTGATGCTCCAGAATCACCAGCGAAGCTTTGCCCAATGCCGCCTGGGCTGCGGCTACCTGAGCCAGAACATCATCGCAGTACACATCTTCCTCTATCATTCTCCTTAAGCCACGCACCTGGCCCTCTATGCGCGCAAGACGTGCATCGAGAGCCTTTTTCACGAGCGTACCGCGCTCTGTTTTTCTGCACGCGCAGGTTCCGCCGGCTTTTACAGGTGATTTATGTTGGCTACACTCCAAAAGCTGTTCGCCTTTTCTTTGCTCGCTCACG
Source organism: Spirochaetota bacterium (assembly GCA_029565815.1). Classification (GTDB taxonomy): domain Bacteria; phylum Spirochaetota; class Spirochaetia; order Treponematales; family UBA12059; genus JAKLIU01. The sequence goes on from JAKQNL010000354.1 coordinate 11,259, forward strand.
CCTTAAACCTCCGTAGCCGCAAAGCATTACCTACCACCGAAACCTAAGAGAACGACATAGCAGCCGCTGCTATAATAGAATTTAATAACGGTCCGCCAAACAGGAACAAAAGCCCAGCCGCTACCGGGATTCCAAGGGCATTGTATGCGAATGCCCAGAAAAGATTCTGTTTTATAGTACGCAGCGTCGCGCGAGATAAGGCAAAAGCCTTACTCACGTCAAGAAGGTTGGAACGTGCAAGCACAATCCCTGCAGACTCGGCTGCAACATCGGTGCCCGATCCTATCGCTATGCCCACATCGGCCATGGCCAAAGCAGGTGCGTCGTTAATGCCGTCGCCCACCATCGCAACCAGCATGCCCTTAGCCTGCAGAGCCGCAACTTCTGCCGCTTTGCGCTCGGGAAGCACTTCGGCCAGCACGCTGTCTATGCCAACCATAGACGCAACCTTGTGCGCAGCCTTTGCCGAATCGCCTGTTATCATGATGGTTTTTAAGCCCAGTTCCTTTAGTTTAGCTATGGCAGTAGCGCTTTCCGGTTTTGGAGCATCGGCAACGCATAGCCAGCCGCGTAAGCCCCCATCGGCGGCCACGTACAACACAGTAGTGCCGCTGGCATCCTCTTGCATGTGCTTGTCCGCGGCAAACGCAGATAAATCCACCAAGCGCTCGCGCATCAGTGCCTCATTGCCAACCAAAACCCTTACCCCGCCCACCTGTGCGTCTATGCCACGGCCCGGCACTGCGTTGAGCGTATCGGCAGCCTGCGTGCTTATGCCACGAGCCATAGCCTCTGCCAGCACAGCGTGTGCAATAGGATGCTCGGAACCTCGCTCTGCAGCAGCCGCCAGTGTAAGCAATCCGTGCTCATCTCCATCAAGGGCTTTAAGCGATACCAAACTAGGTTTACCCGTTGTTATAGTTCCGGTTTTATCCAAAACCACAACGCCAACTTTGTGCGCTATTTCTAGTGCGGTCCCGCTTTTTATCAGGATGCCCATTTCCGCGCCGCGGCCAGTGCCAACCATAATCGCAACAGGCGTCGCAAGCCCTAAGGCGCACGGGCAGGCTATGGTCATGATCGCAACAAATACCTGGAGGGCAAACTCGAAAGGCTTGCCTGCTAAAAGCCATGCACCTGCTGATGCCAATGCAATGAGCACAACCACCGGCACAAATATGCCCGACACTGTATCCGCAAGTGCTGCAATAGGAGCTTTTGACCCTTGAGCTTCTTCCACCAGGCGCACGATACGCGCAAGGGCTGTGTTGACTCCTACCGCATCGGCTTGCATAATGAACATGCCCTGGCCGTTTACGGTTGCACCAGAAACCCGATCGCCCGTAGCTTTGTCTACGGGCATGCTCTCACCTGTCAGCATGGACTCGTCAACTGAGCTTGTGCCTTCCAGAATCGTGCCGTCTACCGGCACCCGCTCACCGGGTTTTACCCGCAGCTTGTCGCCCACAGATACTTCGGAAACTGGAATACATACATCAATGCCACCGGACACAACCGTTGCGCTATCGGGCACTAATCCCATAAGCTTTTTAATAGCTGCCGATGCTTTGCCCTTGGATCGCACTTCTAGATATTTACCTAAAAGAATGAGCGCTATGATTACAGCTGCTGTTTCGTAATACAGATGCATGTACGCGCTAAACTGACCCATGGCGATCCGAACCGTTGACCAGACGCTGTACGCAAGAGCCGACAGCGTGCCTAGCGCAATGAGCGTATCCATATTCGGAGCTGCTTTCAGTGCTGCTTTAAACCCAACGGTATAGAAACGCCTTCCTGCCCATAGGGCTGGAATAAGCAAAAAAAATTGAGCAAGGGCGAAGGCAAGGGGATGCGACATTGGCTCCAGCAATGCTGGCAAGGGTAAGCCTATCATGTGTCCCATGGCTATATACAAGAGCGGAACTGAAACAATAATGGCCACAAGAAGATTAACAAACATCGTTTTCTGGTCGCGCAGTTTCGCCTGTGCATGCTGATCCGAGTTTTCTTTGGTTTCAGCTGCAAGGGGCTCGTAACCTGAATCCAGTATAGCTTTCTTAAGCTCTGAAAGGCGGGCGGAATCTTCCTCCCAGCTAACCGAAAGTTTCTCCGATGCAAAGTTTACGCTGGCAGTAAGCACGCCGGGAACACTGCCAGCCGCACGCTCTACCGCCCGGGCGCAAGCTGCGCAGGTCATGCCGCGTATAGGAATGGTATGAGTCGTTATGCTCATTACGTAACTCCAGAAGCTGAAAATGTTTCAAGCGCCTTTATGCTCGCGTTGATCATTCCTACGAGTAGGAGTTGCTGTGTATGCATGTATACCCCCTGGGGGTATAATACTACGTAGAGCAAGTACGAGGCAAGCTCTATGGGGCCTTTTAAACCTAACGAACTTCGATTTGTATTCCGCTCGACAAACCGCCATCCTCATAGACATCAAGCTGGTGGATGCCCGGTAGTAATGGCAAGCGAATGGACGCCGGGAACAAGCCCGACCAATACACAATTCCGTCCATGAGAAGCGTGCCTGTGCCTGTGCCAGTAGCCTGGACAAGAAACGATTGCTCGGAAGCGGCATCTGCAGGATTCATGTAGAAAACTGCTCCGTCTACCGGACGCACGATGCGCAGAAGCGAAGTCTGGCTGGACTCGGTGCCGGAATATCGGTAGCGTGCAAGCCAGGATGCATATTCCTGCGGATAGCGGACAATCACACCGCGAGGGCCGTTGTGGTGCCAGTCGCAGACAGCAGGCTCTCTGCCAGGAAAAAACCACTCATCAATAATATGGGGACATGCGCTACTGGCAGCAAGCCCAGACAAGGCGCAGATTCTTTTCTTTTCCAAACCAGCTAAGGGCGGAAATGGCTCGTGTGCCGAAAACTGTTCAAGGGTTTTTGCAAGCATGCTTGCCGGATATCCTGAGTCCGCTGTGCCGACAACGGTAGCTCCGGAAAAATTGCCCATCCAAAACCCGCCCAAAAGATCAGGCGTAAAACCTATGGCCCATATATTGTTAAACTGGTTACTGGTGCCCGTTTTCATGGCTCCTTCAAAGCGCAAACGATTTGCCGAGCCGAAAGCAAGCATTCTATCCGGATGCCTAACCAGAATATCGCGGATCAAGACGGAAGCTTTTGGATCCATTACCGGATATGCAACAGAAGTATCACGGGCTGCACTGCCGGCTCTATCATGCAAGGCTGTTTTCCACCCGCCATGCAAAAAGGTTCCGTATGCGCGAACCAGTTCGTACAAGCTTACTTCAGCATTTCCCAAAGCCAAACCCAAACCCAAGTTGCCAAGCTGATCGGCCAGGGAATCAAAACCAAGCTCCAATAGGAATTCCGAAAAACGCGCAACGCCCAAGCGTTCCAGCATATAGACAGCCGGAATGTTTAGGCTCGAAGCCAGTGCCTGGCGCAAACGAACCGGTCCGTTGAACTGATTATTGAAGTTCGCGGGCACATATACTTCCGATCCGCCAAAATCACTAGGCACATCCGGCAGAACAGTCGATGCGTCAAAGCCTTGTTCCAGTGCCATCGCATACAGAAACGGCTTTAGTGTAGAACCAGGCTGGCGAAGCATGGTAACGCCATCAACCTGTCCAGCCGTTGTATCATAAAAATCAATGGAACCAACCCAAGCAGCGATGCGCATATCATCGGGCCTGACAAACAAGGCAGCAGCGTTAGATACACGCTTTTGTCGAGCCTGTTCAACGGTATCAGCAAGCAAGCGCTCCAAAAAAAGCTGCAAATCCGGCTCGATAGCAGTCTGGTATGGCTTGCGTGATTTGGACGGCTGTCCTGCAAAGGCTCCGGATCGGATGAGATAAGCGATGTAATGCGGAGCGCGGAAAGGCCACAGCTTCGAGCTCGTGCTGTCCAGAGCGCTTTCCACCGCTTCCTGGGCCATGCGTAAGGCAATATCCGGGCGCTTACCTGCCTGAATGGCTAAGCGCGCTATAGCCCGAACCGCATCCTGCTTTTGGTTGTATGGATCGTATGCAGTAGGCGAACGGGGAAGCACACACAGAACCATAAGCTGGGATTCAGAAAGCTGGCTAAGATCCTTACCGTAATACGCACGTGCGGCTGCCGGGAATCCTTCCACATTACGGCCAAAGGGCAAGATATTTAAGTACAGGTTAAGAATACCTCTCTTACCCAAACGGCTTTCTAGTTGCATTGCCTCCCAGGCTTCCATAAGCTTGGATGCAAACGTTCTAGGTCGGGGAACCAGCAATCGAGCCACCTGCATGCTGATGGTCGAAGCTCCGCTCACCGTAGCGCCTTTGCGTCTGTTCTGAACAAAGGCTCGGATCAGTGCAAGAGGATCAAAACCAGGATGCAGGTAAAAGCGCTTGTCTTCCGCCCGTACCACTAAAGCCAGCAAAGCTTTCGGCTGTAAGCGCGCCTCCCTATACATCCTGCGCAGGCCGTTATTGAGGGGCAGCACCTGCAGTTCCGCACCTTCTGCATCCAGTACCACAGTAGAAAAGCGCAGATTTTCGAGTGCCTGCTCGCCTGCATAGGGAAGCATGGCTGGCAAAAGCCTACACAGAAAAGCGCACAATGCTCCTAGAGCAAGTATTGCCCATAAAACCTGCAATACATGCCGTGCGCGGACTTTGCTCCACGCACGGACAAACGTGCCAGTGCTAGGGTTTGATAACAAACAGCATACCCTCTGAACGGCCAAAAACTTCAGGCTCAAACTCAAGGCTGGCGCTTACCGGTGGCGTTGGATAAATACCAGGTGTTGTTACGCGTACCAAGAAGGTTACTTCCCGGCTTCCGGCGTAAAAATCTGTCCATCGGTATACCATCATATTATCGAGTGCAAAGTAGTCAGGCCTGTACCAGTACCAAGAGTCATAGTCGCTATAGCCTTCCGCTTCTACCTCTATGGTGTCTCCGTAGACGGTTTCTCGGCTTATTGTTGACGAACCCGTTCCGCCGGAGCCGGCGAAACTGCCACTCGTAACAAATGTTGGATCGATAATTTCCACGCCGTTTGGAACCGGCACAAGCAGTTCCAAACGCTCGCGCCGCTTGGTACTGGCAACATTCACCCGCACGCGATAGGTATCGCCCAGAATAAGGTCAGCAGGTTTTACCCTATCGCCATCCAAGGTTTCGTAGGTGATATGCACTTCAAGGCCTTCATCCCTAGCAAGTGCCGTTTCGGTCGGGAGGGCATAGCGCAAAATGGTCGTGTAATAAACGGGCGTATCACCTGTCTTGGCAATATCCAAAGGCACTACGGTATCTCGCGGAATATCCGCCAAGGGCTTGTCGGCAAACTCAAGCATATCTACAGATCGGCTTTGGCTAGCGCTTAAACTTCGACTAAAGAACTCCGTGCCGCCGGAGCCTACCTTTACCGTGGCCTGTCCGGATTGCGGGCCTTCATCATCCAATAGTGGAATGAATCCAAGCAGCACCCAAAGATCATCGTTGAGTGTTCGCCAGTAGCGCTCGCCCCTGTCCATGCTTGCCGCTATCCTTTGGACCAAAGCAGTGTCCTCGCCTAATTCATAAGCGTTTTTAAGGAATAAGCCCATCTCGGCCATCATCGATGACCAGTAATGCGTTACCTCGTAGGTATCTTTTACGTCGACCGTCTGCGTACCTATCATCATGAAATTTTTCGACCGCTGATAGACGCGTTGTGCGGCTTCCCGGTTTCCTGCAGCCAAGTACGCCTGCGACAAAAGCCCATAGCCTCCCAAGCCCAACTTGTCTGCGTACGCTTCCACAGTCGCAAGAAAAGCGCTGTCTGTGCGTCCGGATGCCGTAAGCACATAGGCAAGGTAAGCCTGGAAATATGGCCCATACTCAGTCTTGCTTTTTAACCCGCTCAGGTAATCCAAGAGTCTCGTCAGATTAGGCCCTTCGGTGAGCTTTTGTTGTCGGCTCGATGCAAAGTGCATAAAATGCGCTTCCAACAAGCTTATATAGGGATCGGCAAAATATGGAGCCCAGTGCCAACTGCCGGTATAGATGCCGCCATTATTGAGTTGCCGAGCGGCCAGTTCTCGCTGTACCGAAACAATTTCCTTAATACCACCGCGCTCGTACACCGAGGCGAACGAATAGCACAGATAGCGGTAATAGCTCCACCACGGCTGCGGAGTTTCTAAAAGATCCTCTAGAGCCGGTTCTATCATAGGCCGCAAGCTGGACGACAAAAGGATGGATAGGCTGCCGTACCCTGGAGCTATGCGCGATGGCAGAGCCAAACCTTCTTGGGCAGAAACGCCATCTTTTGCGATAGAGCCAACTGTGGAGAATGCCTCTTTTACCAAAGGCTTTTCCACCACAACTTTTTCCACAAGGCTTTCTGTAAGCAAATCGCTCTTGATATAGAAGGTTATAGTTCCTTCCCCAGCCGCTGTTGCCGCAAGCAGGAATGGAAGTTCGTATACGCCGTTAGCTGGCACCTGTATCGTTTTGGTCGATTCGCCGTCAATGCGCAAAATATCGCTTACCGCCCTAACCTCTACACGCTGCTCGGTACTAGTTAGGTTCTGGATAACGACGCCTGCAACGGCAGTATCGCGGTTCCTGAATTTCCTGGGGAGGGCGGCTCGCACGTTGATAGGATTCTGCACAAGGAATTCACCTTCCGCCCGGCCAAGGCTTGCGCCTTTTATCGCAACAGCCGTCAGGCGGTAGGTAGTGAGAGAATCGGGCAGATCGAAAGAAACCAAAGCCATGCCTTGGGCATCCGTTCGCACAAATGGCTCAAACATGGCCAGGGGGCGAAAATCCTTACGCTCATGGGGCTTTTCATCGCCACCGCCAGTTAGCACGGACGTATCGTACACGACAGGTTTTAAGAGAAGCCTGCGGGAATCATCGCCATTAACCGCCTGCGGGAAATTAGACGGATTATAGAAATATTCCACAGGATCGGGAACATGGTAATCTATAAGATCCAAAACGCCACGGTCTACGGCCATAACCATAAGCTCTGCATTTGCTACCGGTTTTCCATCCTGCATAACGCGAACCGCGGCCGAAGCCCTAGTTCCCGGCTTGTATGCGCCTTCCATAGCCGTAACCTGTACATCCAGCTGGACTAAAGCGGTAGAAACGGACAAACCCACAATGCCGAACAAGCCCCTAGGCCTGCCAAAATCCGGTTCAAAATAATCGCTTGGAACAGCTTCTCGTTTTGTGCACGAGGTAAGCGCTACATAGATAACCGGAACATGCTCTTTTACTATGGGAACTTCTATGACGGGATTTCCATCACTGATGCTTATTACTTTTTGAGACTCTAAGCCCTGTCGCTCTACGGTTAAAAGATACTTGCCATCGGGCAAAGGACTCCGGACCAGAATACGCGCGGTCTCGCCGGGAAGGTATTCTGTCTTATCCGGGATAAGCTCTATGGTCGACGGAGTCTCCGTTGCGTTCCTGACCCAGGAAGAACCGGTGGCGTAAAAACGCACGCTGGTTTTAGCTAATCGGCCTTTCGCATCCTGTCCCTCAAAGCTTAGTATATAATCACCGGAATCCTTTGGCTTAAAACTCCATGACGCTTTACCATCCGAAGCTTTTACAGAAGCGCTTTCTACTTCTTCTTCCACATAGTCCCAACGGGTATTCACGCGCCCATACACACCTTGTTGCTCGGTGTATTTCCAACTGCCCTTGGTGACACGTGCAGTCAACTGCGCCCCGCGTGACCACAGGTTCCCGTCGATATCGACCAAAGCCACTTCCGCCTTCACCTCTTTACCGGTGGATACAAAACGGCTCCACCATCCGTCCGCCGCGCCCGAGGCAAAACGAACTCCAAGATAAAACGATGCCGGGTGAACAAATACCGATGCAGTCGATGCAATTGCCTGCCGGTCGATATCCTGCACGGTTGTCTCAAGCGTGTAATAGTAAGCCGAACCTGACGCATTCTGACCGTCGGTTTTTTCTTTTATCTGCGCGGATCCGGAAGGTGTTAAATTACCTTCACCACTAGAAAGATAACGCTGGCCTTCCCAAAGCCCTGGGCCGAATACGTAATTCTTCCACTGCGTACCCGGGGGGCTAAAACCTGCAGGAGTTCGCGCCCAGAAATACTGGTAGGACGATGAAGGCATTGCGCCTCCTGCCAGATAGCTAGCCGAAACATCGACTGCCACTTCGTCGCCAAGGAAGAATGCGCGTTGAGGAACGCTGCTTTTTACTTGAAACGCTACGCGACGGAATTGCGCTACCGTAAACGAGACGCTATCGAGCAGCCTGTCATTAACACGGTAGACAATGGTGTACTGGCCCGGTTCCAAGCCATCCGGCAGCTTGAACCTATGAGCAAAACCGCCAGACTCGCTGGCCTTTCCGCTATCGGCCCACAAGCGTGTGCCATCCCGCGGATCATCCAGGTACATGCTGTATTCGCCATTATATGGAATGAATTTCGATAGGTGCTGAGCCCAATGGATACCGCGCAGGGCAAGCTCCTCGCCGGGCTTGTACAAGCCCCGGTCGGTGAACATGAACACGCGCTGTTCGGTATCCTCTACAAGATCCGGGTTTGTCCTGCCGTACATCGTGGACGACCACACGTTGTGCGTGTTGCGCGCGAACAGATCGGCAGTATCACTGCCGCTGCTTACGGTAATGTGCAAATCTACATTATAGGCTCGATCGATACTGGCAGACACAGCTCTGTATTGACCAGGTTTAAGTTCTATAAGCGCAAGCCCGTCTTTGCCCGTTGTTGCGCGCAGTTCGGAAGCGTTCGTTATATCTTCCACAACGACCGAAGCCCCGGCTACCGGCTTGCCGGTGGACAGCGAATTAACCCATACCAGAATGCGATTGTACGCATAGCGGGTGGTAATACCCAAATCCGTTACCTGCACCGAAAAAGTGCCGCGCTGGGTTACGGGCGATCGCGATGACGAATACTGGTAGGAAGCTGCCCAGTTGAACAATACCGTACCAAAGCCCTGTGCATTCATGTACGGCGCTAAATCCTCTAGCACGTAGCGCACACGGTTTGGTTTCCAGCTGGACATGTCCACGGTTTTCAAAGACGGCACCAGAGAACTGGAGGCGAACAGATTCACAGGCTTTCCCTTGCCGATACCAAGCTGCATGGAAAGCAAATTGCGGGCTTCCCATATCAGCTTAGGCGGATACGCTGCCTCCAAATGGAACATGGAACTATACGGGAATGTAACAAACGGAGAAGCGTCCGGAACCACTGTAGTCTTGGCTATGCTGCTGGAAGTCAACGCACGCCCGAAAACATCTTTAAGATCCTGTGGCGGTTTTACGCTAATAGTATCTTTAGGTTCTGCTCCGTCAATATTGATGCGAACCGTGTCACCAAAAAGTTCCACCGACACCGGGCTTACAGCTTTTCCGTTTAATGAAACCGACCACGACAATTTCTCGGAACCTACTGCAAGCCCGTGGCTGAATACTGCGTAGACAGGTAGCGAACCGGGCTTATTGTTCCTGGGTAAATCATAGGAGTACGAATTGAGTTTCCGGAAAGAAAAAGGCGTTACTGTCTGATAACTAAATTCATGATCATCTGCCGTTACAGGATATCCCTTAAACGGGCTGGCGCCCTTAAGGAGCGTAACAAGCACCAGCGTGTTTTCCGGCGGCTCGGTTTTAAGGCTGATCAAAACAGAACGAGTGGTCCTGGTTTTCAGTTCCGGCGGATAATCGGGCCTGGAAACCTGAAAACTCGGCGTTTCCTTTCCGTAGCGCACCTTTAAGCTTTTTGCCAGATGCTCTGGATCCACCGGCTGGTTAAACTCCAGTATGACAAAACGGGCAAGAGCGGTAGGCACCTCGGTAGTTTGGCCCGCTGTCTGGGTGCTTGTTCCCGGATAATACGAAACAGCTTTGAGCGTCTCGGTATAAAACTCGAATTCAAAATCCTTGCCCAGTTTTTTCCCGCCAAGCGATTGTACCGACCCGCTTACAAGCACCCGGTAGCGGGGGTTTGCTACAAGGGTATCGTCCGGTTCAAAAGACAGAACCCGCGTACCATACCAGCGATACGTCCCGGGCACAGCAGGCTCGATTTTCATGATAGGGCTTTCGCGCATAGGTTCACCCAGTTTTGCTAGCGGAACCACAGGATGCGCGAACATCACATAGATGGTAGGCCGACGCATCTCTATGGGCAGTTCGCCGACAGGTGAATAATCCACAATTTCCATCGGCCCGTCTTCTGGAGCCAAAAAGGAGCTGCTTGTCGACACAGCAGCTTGGCTATAATAGGTAATGGTGGACGAACTAAGATCTACCGAGCCCCGGACAAGGCTACCCTCAACCTGTTCCTCCCGAGCCAAGGCTTTCTCAAAAGCCCCTAGCCCTATCGGTACAGCAGCCAATGCATCGCCTGCAGCGCTTTGTGCATTCGTTGCCCCGGCCTTTGAGCCTTTCGAACACGAGCCCAGTGCGGACAAAACGCAGCCCAGTACCATGAGCACCACAAAAACGGACTTAGCCAGCTTGCATTGCGTAGTCACCGATTGCCTCCATACCAAAAAAAACCGCCCAAAGGGCGGCTTCTACTATAACCTAAAAAACCTTCATGAGCCATGTGCCACTGCATAAGCGACGCCGCAGACGCCGCATTTTTGCAAGAGGTATTAGATACCCATCCGCCGCTGCATAACCTTCCTCCACTCCAGCTTATTCCCGTCTCGTTCCCACTCGATACGGCGCTTGATGATGAAGGTTGTCTGGGTTTTATCTTTAAACTGGATAACTGCGAAGGAACCGTGTCCTATATAGGCTACTTTTTCGTCTGGCCCTAGGCTTTCACCGGTGGCCGCTTTGGAAAGGGCACAGTCGAAGTGCACAGGATCGCCGCCACCACGGTCGGTAAGGGCGCTGGACAGGTCAAATATCTGTTTTTCGCAAATGCCGCAGGTAAGGGCAGGCAAATCGGGTAGTTTTGGCTTTTGTTCTTCTTTGCGTTCTGAGCGGTCACGCCCACGCCGGCCGAAGCGCCGCCTACTGTCCTTGTTTCCGTCCGCCATGGCGAGCACCGACCCCCTGCATAATCTCTCCGGACAACACCTGCGCAATGCGCTGGATGGCGGCCTGAAGGTAGTCGTCATCATGCACTTTTCTTTTGAGTTCCGCAAGTCTTTCCGTGTCGCCCTTGGGGACGCTGACGCCGTTCATGTATGCTCCGTGAACGCCCGCTCCAGATACAGCTCGACCTGATTGGCCTTAACGGCTATCACATCGTAGCGGACGGTCATACAGCTAAATTCTCGATAGGTAAGCATGAAGAGTTTAGACGTTTCCACGATACGCCTGCGTTTTTCCGCCCCAACCGTACGCGCAAGGGTC
>JAKQNL010000367.1 GCA_029565815.1 Spirochaetota bacterium
CTGCTGGCAGTAGCGCAGGCCGGATGGCAATACAATGCCGGATACCGGACGGCCAGCCTGATAGTCGCGCCATGCGGAACCGGTTAGGTAACCGCGCACCACCACCTCGGCGTTGACCATGTCGCAGCGCTTAGCTGCAACGGCTCTACCGGTTCTCTGGCTTGCATCGCCTAAGCTTAGCGGCACAAGGTGATTGGGAATAATGTCCTCGGTATTGCGGAACCACCAGCTGGAAATGCGCGTAAGCACCTCGCCCTTGTATGGCACGGTGGACAACACGCGGTCAAAAGCCGATATTCGGTCGCTTGCTACCAGCACCGCCTTGGTGCCCTTACTGAGCACATCGCGCACCTTGCCGCGGTACAGGCTAACGCCAGGGGGCACATCCGTATCGCGCAGCCCGTCAAAACACTGGCCGAGCGCCAGTCGGCACGCAGACTCGTTCATATACCCAATTCGGCGCGGGTTTTAACCACGCGGGAAATAAGCCCGTACTTCTGCGCTTCGTCGGCACCCATCCAGTAATCGCGATCCGTGTCTTTTATGACGCGGTCCAGCTTCTGGCCGGTTTCCTCGGCTATAAGCTGGTTTAGCTTGTCCTTGGTTTTTTCCAGCTCGCGCGCGTGTATCTCTATCTCGGTTGCGACGCCGCGAAGGCCGGACAAAGGCTGGTGAATAAGGTAGTGCGAATTGGGCAAACCCAGGCGGCGTTCCTTGGGGGCAGCTAAAAGGATAAGAGCTCCAGCGCTAGCCACCAAACCGATACCGACCATCCACACCGGCGCCTTCACAAACCGAGCCATGTCGAAAATAGCGTACCCCGCGTCTACATCGCCGCCGGGGCTGTCTATCATCACGGTGATAGGATCATCGCCGGCAGACTCCAAAAGGAGCAGTTGGCGCACCACGCGCTCGGCCAGTTCCTTGTTCACCTGACCCGACAACAGTATGGTGCGGGTCTTAAGAAAGCGTTCGGCCAGGGCGTCGGGGCCGCGGGCCGGCTGGTCTTCCTGATCGTCATCATCATCTAAGCGCCGGATTATCTGACTCGTCATGGACATGGATGCTCCTTCATTATGGACAATGCGACTGTAAGCGCATGTTTGTAGAAGTATACTCAAAACCGCACCTTTCGCCTACAAAACAAAAACTCTGTTTTCTTTTATATGAAAATGCATATATTATTTAAACAACACGGCTAGGCTGCTGCCAGCCCCAGGAGGCCTTATGCGAACACTGATAAGCATCGCCCTCGTATCTAGCCTCATGCTCGCATCATGCGGCAAGAGCCAAGCCATCGTCATTACTAAGCAAGACGCCGAATCGGCAGCGCTCGAGCCTGCCGCGCCAGCGCAAAAACCCTGGTACGCGCAGCGCCTGGAACAGCTTGGTTTTTATGTGTTTCCCAGCCCAGAAGAACTACCGCCCATCTCGGTACAAACCCGCAGCGGACAAAGCGTTGGCCTCGAGGTCGTAAAAGGCAAACTAACCATACTGAATTTCTGGGCTACCTGGTGCCCGCCATGCCGCGCGGAAATGCCATCCATACAGACCCTGTACGAGCAAACCCGGGAGCTGCCGCTAGCAGTCATGGCTATCAGCGTCAACGAAAGCGCAAGCACCGTGGCCGCATTCCTTAAGGACAATCCCTTTACCTTCCCGGTGTACCTGGACGAAAGCGGCAGGGCATCCGCGCCCTTCGTCAACCGGGGCATTCCAAGCACCTTCATTCTAGACAAACAGGGCAGGGCAATAGCCGGCATCGTTGGCTCCCGTTCCTACGACGGCCCGGAAGTGGTAACTATAATGAAGGAACTAGCACAAAAGTTGCCGTAAATTATCCCAAAGCTTCGTAACACTAGATATCTTCTAGTACCAAATTTCCGTTGCTACTTCCGCCGATATTTCTAATAAATCGACGGAACCGCCGTTGATTTATTAGAAACAAGAGAATACTATTAAACCATGTACCAGCGCACTCTCGCATTAACCGAACTGGTCAAGCGAAAATCTTTATTTCTGTTTGGACCTCGCAGTACGGGCAAAAGCACGTTATTACGCCAGAGTTTCCCGCCCGAGGCTATCATCAATTTATTGCGCAGCCAAATATACTTAAGCCTAGCCGAACGCCCGGGCAGCTTACGCGATATGGCGATAGAGATCGGCCGCACCAGTCCTGTAGTTGTAATCGATGAAATTCAAAAGCTGCCCACCCTACTGGATGAAGTACATGACCTGATCGAGACCACCACATTGCGTTTTATACTGACTGGCTCAAGCGCTCGCAAATTACGTCAGGGAGGGGTGAACTTGCTCGCTGGCAGAGCCTGGCAAACCCGCCTATTTCCACTCAGTTCAGCTGAACTACCAGATTTTGAACTGAATAGGTACTTGCTGTACGGCGGCTTGCCCCAGGTCTGGACAAGCCAAGAGCCGTTGGAAGAACTGGATGCTTATGTAAATACCTATCTAAAGGAAGAGATAAAAGCCGAAGGCCTTGTCCAGAATTTGAGTCATTTTGCCCGTTTTTTGAAAGTAGCCGCCTTGGCTAATGCCGAACAGCTCAATTTTGCCAATCTATCCCGCGACACCGGCGTTCCGGTCACCACCGTGCGTACCTGGTTCGACATCCTGTTCGATACTTTTACTGGGTTTTTGCTTGAGCCCTGGCGTGAAAGCCGCAAACGCAAAGCAGTTGCTACGGCAAAATTCTACTTTTTCGATGTAGGAGTGGCTAACCACGCTGCTGGGTTTAACCAGTTTTCCCGTGACAGCGCAGAATTCGGCAAAGCTTTTGAGCATTTCATTGCCATGGAACTGCGCTCCTGGCTCGATTATAGGCGCAGGCCAGAAACGCTTGCCTACTGGAGAACCACCGGTGGCCAGGAAGTGGATTTTGTGCTCGGGCATAGTCTAGCCGTAGAAGCTAAAGCTACCAGTCGGGTAAACGACCGCGATCTAAAAAGCTTGCGCGCTTTGCGCGAAGAGGGCCTTGTACGCAATTACATTCTTGTTTCACTGGACGAAGCCAATCGTCAGAGTCCAGACGGTATTAGGCTGCTACACTGGAAGCGCTTCCTGACCGAACTCTGGCAGGGTAGCTTGATTAGCCAAAACGAAGGCTGAGACTGCTTCTTCCCTTGGACATTATCCCAAAGCTTCGTAACACTAGATACATTTTCCTTGCCCCCCTGCATGTATCGTAGTAATCTTCCACGCCGACCGATGGCATTCTGCCATCAGATTCGTCACAGGAGGATAGTGTGAGAAAGTTTAGCTTTTTGGTTCTGGCCATCCTTGTGCTTGCGTCGCCTTTGTTTGCCCAAGATGCCCAGGCTGCAGAACCCTGGTACAGCGCCCGCTTCAAGGCTTTAGGCTTTATCGTTCCGCCGCGCAGCGTTGCGATAGAACCAGTCGCCTTTAAAACTCTGGAAGGCGTGGATACTAGCCCAGCTCTAGGCAGAGGGAAAATCAGCATTCTTAACTTTTGGGCCACCTGGTGCGGTCCCTGCCGAAGCGAGATGCCAGCCTTCCAGATACTGTGGGAAAAAACCCGGGACCTGCCGTTTACCATCATTGCGGTGGATGTTCAGGAAACCGTCAGCCAGGTTAAATCCTTCATGGAGATAAAGAAATTCACCTTCCCGGCCTACATCGACACCAACGGAGCCGCTAGCGCCCGCTATGCATCCAGAGGCATTCCGTCAACCTACATTCTGGACAAACAGGGCACTATACTCGCATACATGATAGGTTCTTACGAATATGATAAGCCCGAGGTGATTGCCCTGATCCGGGAGCTGTGCGAGAAGTTGCCGTGAACACGGAGATTTCCGTTCTAGCAGCCCTTGGGGCCGGGCTATTGTCCTTTCTGTCGCCCTGCGTGTTACCGGTCATTCCGGGCTACCTGTCCTTTGTCAGCGGCCAAGGCGCCGCCGAGCTCAAGTCCGGGCAAGCCCGTTCGCTGGTGTTTTTTCGCACCCTGTTCTTTACCCTTGGCTTTTCGGCGGTGTTCGTAGCCTTAGGCATAGTATTTTCCGGCAGCGGCATGCTCTTTGCGGGTAATGCTGCCCGCATCGTGACCATAGTCGCCGGAGCCCTCATAGCGCTCTTTGGCCTCAACATGATTTTTGACTTCATCAAGGTGCTCAACCGCGAAGCCAGGGCTCATGTTTCTTCCCGCCCGGCCGGTGCGGCCGGTGCATTTGTGGTGGGCATGGCTTTCGGCGCTGGCTGGACCCCCTGCATAGGGCCGGTGCTCATGTCCATACTGTTCATGGCGTCCCAAGCCGGCGGTACGGGCAAAGCGGTGCTGCTCTTGTCCGCCTATTCGCTGGGCCTGGCCCTACCTTTTTTGGCCGTCGGGCTGTTCTTCGACCGCATGACACCCTTACTCAACTGGTTCAAAAAGCGCGGGCGGGAAATACGGATAATTTCCGGCGTGCTCCTTATCGTCATAGGACTAGCCATGGCTTTGGGTAAGCTAACCAGCCTCACTAGCTTTTTCGGTCGCATGGCCTTCGGCATAAAAGAAGCGATACATTCATCACCTGGCACGGTGCGCGCCTGGACTATCGGAATTTTGGCTGTCTTGGGCGGCGCGCTCGTCGTGCCAGCGCTCCTTACAAAGAAGAAGCTTGCAACGGTCTGGAGAATAGCTATCCTATCCGTTATAGCCCTCCTCATTGTGCTAGAGCTGACGGGAGTCCTGTCCATTGCCGGCCTCTTATCGGATTGGTTTTTGTTCCAGGGAGCCTAGAGCATAGGTTTACAGCGTGGATTCTGTCTTGGCGTGGGCTATTTTATTTTAACGGCCACGCCGAGACGACCACAGCACCTGGTCACGAAAGCTGTTGTAGTCCATCACCCGAAGCTGTTTGCCCCGTGGCTGTATAGCTTTAGGCTTGAGAGCAGCCTGCATAGCCAATGCATGCATGTGGATATCGTCGCTTACCAAAATGTCACAGTGTGCGGCGGCTGTATCATAGATACGGCTGTCCGCAGTGCAATCCGATTCATCGGCCTTAAGCGAGCCGGCAAGCCGCTCTAGTATGCCCAAGAGGGCTAGGCGTCGGTCATCATCCGGCACTGCGGCCAGTTCCTGCCTTTGCACCGAGCTTACCAGCACCCGTATGTCTCGCCGGTTCTCTAACTCGCACAGGCTTTCTTCGTCGTCCGCCAGGCGGTCAAAGACATTACTGTCCAGCATTACCTTCATCGCGCGGCTTTGTGCTCTGGAGCCAGAGCATGAAAAAACACGGCAGCCGCCTGAGACACATTGAGGCTCTCCACCTCGCCAGCGCCGCGTATGGACACCAGTTGACTGCAGTTTTGTCGGGTATCCTGCGACAGGCCGCTTTCTTCGTTGCCCAAAAACAGGGCTATAGCCCGGCGCGCGCCTTCCGCCTGGCCCTGTAGCGACCATGACGAGCACAAGGCATCCAAATCCATGCTCGCGCGGTGGTCAGCCCCAAGCGCGAGGATTGCCTTGCCACATCGGCGCGCAAAGGCAGCCGCCCCCGGATAAGCGTATACCGCGATGCGTTCAAGCGCGCCACGGGCCACTCGATAGGCGGCCGTACTTAAGCGAGCGGCTCCATCCTCATCCGGCAGCACCAAGGCATGCCAGCCAAAAAACGCAGCGCTTCGGGCTATAGAACCCAGGTTGTGATCGTCCCCAACCCGGTCCAGTACGACGATACGCGAGCCATCTTGCGCCCACCGGGCAAACACGGCGTCGCTTATAGCAAGCGGAATCCTGGCAGTGACCATGGCAACCACGCCCTGGTGGTGCACCGTGCCGGACAGCTTTTCCAGTTCCAGCGCTTCAACGAGCCGGTACGCTCGCTTGCGCCTAGCCATGGCGGAACACAAATCGCCAAACTCTTTTGCCCGATCGGCGGTGAAAAAAAGCCTTTGTATGCTGTCCGGACGAGCATCGGCGGCAGCCTTTACCGTTTCAAGCCCGCACAGCGCAAGCTCGCCCCGTTGGGTGTTCTTCATGCCAAAAGCCTAGACTGAAGTACGCTGATGGGCAAGGGCTAGGCGTATGAAGCCAAAAATTCAGCTGGCGTGCAGACAATGATCGAACTTGCCGAAGCATAGTCTTTTACGTTCCTCGTAAGCAGGGTAGAAATTCCAGAATTGATGGAGCAGTAATATTGTATTGCATCCTCAAAATCGTTGAAATCCGATGCTAAAGCACAATCAATATCATGTTCAGAGATATTGAGCACAGCGACGAGTTTGCGTAGCTTCATAAGGACGTTTCGAGCTTGGACACCACCAAGACTTTTTCTCAAAATGTAATGTACATTTGCAAAAACTAGTGGGCTTGTATGAAGTTGCAACGCACCATTTTCTGTGGCAGTAAACAAACGTGCTGCATCAGAAAAAAACGGCGCCCTTTTTGCCAAAAGATCGAGGATTACATCCGAATCGACGAACGCAGACTTATTCATATTTTTTCTCTAGATACGAGCGATAATCAAGATCAGACAGCTGTTCGGCCGTCAGTATCCCGCTCAGCTCGCGAACTATCGGAGAGAGTACTACAGTATCATCTATATCTTCCGGAAGTTGGCGAAAAAACTGCTCTACCATACTGGACAAACTCCTGTTGCGCTCGGCAGCTATTTTTTTTGCCCTTTTTATAACTCTGGTATCGAGTTTTAATGTTAACTTGCTTTCCATACGCTGCCTCCATACGTATATAGTAACATCCTGTATACGTATAATCAACAAGCTTAGCCTTAGTGTTACGAAGCTTTGGGATGGATTCTCTAAGAGCTATGAGCACAGCCTACTTAGCTATGGCTGACTCGTTTGCGTACAGAAAAACATTCATAATTACATCTACA
>JAKQNL010000370.1 GCA_029565815.1 Spirochaetota bacterium
TGACAGATCGTAGCGGATGGCACATGCAGCCTGGCTTTGGGTCAAGGTACCGGAAGCATCCGGGCGAGAAATTTCGCCGACATAGGCGCCGGAGCCCTTCCGCATGCTGATAAAACCTTCACGCCCCAGGATGCGGTATGCAGCCACCACGGTAGCCGGGTTTACCCCAAGCTCATCGGACAGGCGGCGCACCGATGGCAGCTTGTCTCCGCTCCTGAAGGTTCCGTCCAGGATACGCGAGCGCAACACCTGCGCGGCCTGGACATACAGCGGTATATCGTCGTCCTTGTAGACACGCACCGGCGACTATCGCTTGGTGTTAAGGGAGTCGGCCCTGTCCGACAGGATAACGGACGTGCTCATTTTGCCGGTTCCGCGGTAGTACTCAACCTTTACGGTATCCCCAGGTTTGTTGTCTTCCAGGGCAGAATACAGATCGGCCACGCTGTTCACGCTCATGCCGTCTACCGCGACGATAAGGTCGCCGCCGACATTGAACACCGAACGAGAGTAGCGCACTGGAGTGGCTCCGCCTCGCAGACCTGCCCTGGACGCATTGCCGGAGGATCGGACCGAGGACAATAAAAGGCCCTTGTCCACCGGGAAGGGGCTACCGCGCTCTTTCATATAATCCACCAAAGCGGGAAACAGCTGGACGAATTCCGCTTCTATCCAGCCGCGCTTGACCATGCCGTATTGTATCAGCTCGGGCACCACGCGGCGCGCAGTGTCTACGGGGACCGCGAATCCCAATCCAACCGAGCCACCGGACTCGCTGTAGATCATGGTGTTGATGCCTATCATCTCGCCTTTTGCGTTGAGTAAGGGACCGCCGGAATTGCCCGGATTGATGGAAGCGTCGGTCTGTATCATGTCGCGGATGATGGTAACGCTATCCTGCTGGATAGCGCGGCCGAGGGCGGAAACAATACCCGTGGTCATGGTGCGTTCCAGGCCAAAGGGATTGCCTATAGCGAGCACCTTCTGGCCGACACGCAAGCCTGCGGATACGCCGTAGGGGATGACCGAAAGGCGGAGCCCGCGCGGCGGGTCAAACTTGATGACCGCTAGATCATTCTCCTGGTCGGTACCGGTAACGCTTGCCTCGTAGCGGCTACCATCGGCCAGGCTTATGTAAATTTTGTACGCGTCTTTGACCACATGGTAGTTGGTGAGCACATAGCCGCGCGCGTCGATGATGGAACCGGAACCGGTACCGCCTTCCTTGGGCGCGACTGGCTGCATGAACCAGTCCAGAGCCATAACCTCGGTGCTTATGTTGACCACAGCCTGGTTCATGCGCTCGTAGACCGATATGTTTTCCTGTTCGTCCTGGGTATACGACGACGAGGTATCCACCGCCACGATATGTGTATCCGTATTCTGTGCCGACAGCGTTTGCGCCGCCTGTGCAGCCTGGCTGCCCTGGGCAGCCTCAGCGGACTCAAGAGCGCGGGCTGCAAAAACCCTGAATGACGCAAAGCCGATGCCGGCAGCCAAAAGCATGCCTACGCTCAAGCCAACAAGGGCGCCAAGCGCAATTTGATTTTTAGAGTACAGTCTCACAAGCGCCTCCGTTACAATGCCCGGTCCGTTTATGCACCCGGATCTACCGTATCAATATACATCCTGGGCCGATGGAGGAAAAGGCTCAATGTAATCGATCAAGCTTCGTAACACTCATAAAAGCTCAGCTAGTAAAGCGTACGCTTTTCCGAAGCAGGCTTTTCACGCTATCTTGAAGCTATGGCATCCCAGATAGCCCACATTTTGACCGGGCGAGCAGCATTGCGCTTAGCATTTCCAGAAACCCACGAAAGCATGCTGGGCGAATACAGCCCGTGGTTCAACCTAGGCTGCCAGGGGCCGGACCTATTCTACCACAACCAGAGAACTCGTCCCTTGGCCATAAGCTATGGTTCGCTTGTGCACAGGCGGCTGTGGGCAAGTGTCACTGCCGCGCTTTCAGCCAGGCGGCCACCCAAGCAGTTAAAAGAGCTATGGAGAGCTTTTGTGCTTGGATGGGCTAGCCACGGCCCGCTGGACCGATTAAGCCACCCATTCATCGTGTACCGTTCGGGTTGGGCAGATCCTGCACGGCCGGAAACCCGCGCACTGGTAGGCAGTCACCCGTTTTACGAACGCCTGCTCGATGTGCTTGCGTGGGAAAGAGCGAGCGGAACAAGCATTAGCGCATTCCGCCAAGAAGACGAATTGGTCCCCACGGGAGGCCTTCCCGACGGAGTAGCCACTCTTGTAGCACAGGCCCTACGCGATGCGTATCCGGAAAAAACGAACACTGATAGCCAGTTAGACGAGCGATGCGCAAACGCATTTACCGACAGCTTTGGCGTATACCGGTTTAGCTCTCCTATCGCAACAAGCCCAGACAATGCGCAAGGTGCGGCATGGCTTCGATCACTAGAAAAAAAAGGCGTGCGCACCCTGGGCATAGTGTTT
>JAKQNL010000404.1 GCA_029565815.1 Spirochaetota bacterium
AAATGTATGGGCTCGCTACAATCCTGATGGCGGAATATGGGCCGCCGAGGTGGAGGTCAACAGCGCCTCGGTGTCGGCTCGCATGATCGTTACGGCAATTGGTGAGTTCCGGGGTCAAGACCTTCGCTTCGACGGAACGGACTACACCTGGATCGACGTGGACGCAGATGGAAAAGCTAGGCTTATGAGATTGAAGGCTCTTAAGTAGGCTAACGAGCATTTGAATCGGCAGGCCGTCCACGAGGGCGGCCTTTTTTTTTGTGGATAGCGACAGCGCATTGGTGCCCTTTGTGTATCCAGCTTGCGCGTGGGGCAGTCGGGCGTTACCATATCCCCATGTACTTCAACGAACTGGCGGATTCCTACGAGCGCGAGCGGCGCGAGCGAGATATATTCCACGACCTCATGCGCTACCGGGTGCGCGAGGTGCTTCTGGTGGCAAGTCTATACGACTCGTTCATCCTGGAAAGCGACGGCGCCCTGTCCGATCAGATTTACGGCGAGTTCTTTAAGCTCAATCTAACCACTGCCCCGCGCGTTTCCTGCGCCTATACCCACGAAGCGGCCCTACAGATGTACAACGCTGCTCCATACGATATGGTCGTCATCATGGCCGGCCTGGATTTTGACGGGCCTTTGCAAACAGCGCGCGCCATGAAAGCAAGCAAGCCGGACATACCGGTGCTGCTCCTTGCCATGAACAACACAAGCTTGTCTGGCCTTGGCTCGGATTGTCCGTCTACGCTTTCGGGCATAGACAGGATCTTTGTCTGGAACGGTTACTCCAAACTGTTTGTCGGCATGATCAAGTACGTGGAGGACAAGTACAATGTCGACAACGATACCCGCGTCGGCATGGTGCGCGTCATACTCCTCATCGAGGATTCCGTCCGCTACTATTCGCGCTATTTGCCTCTTTTGTATTCGGTAGTCATGCGCCAAATCCAGCAGCTGGTGGAAGAAGAGCGCACCGTGGAAACCTACAAGATACTGCGCATGCGCGGCCGGCCAAAAGTCGTGCTTGCAACCACCTACGAAGAAGCCATGCAGCTGTACGAGCAGTACGAGCCATACCTCCTCACCGTTATTTCCGATGTCCGTTTTCCCCGTAACGGCGAGCAAGATCCGGAGGCAGGTTTTCGGTTTTTACAAATGACCAAAGAGCGTAGTCCTGATCTGCCGGTACTCATACAGTCCAGCGAACAATCAAACAGGGACACCGCCTATGCCCTGAAAGCGTCGTTTGCAGACAAGAATTCCAACACGCTGGGCAAGGAGCTTGGGCAATTCTTCCAGTCCCAGCTTGGCTTTGGCCCCTTTGTCTTCCGGGACACAAGCGGACAGATACTGGCCACGGCGCGCAACATGGACGAGTTCGAGGCACATATAAAAACCGTGCCGCTGGAAAGCCTGTCATACCACGCGGATCGAAACCATTTTTCCGTGTGGCTCATGGCCCGCGGGGAAATGCGTTTTGCGCGCATCATCCGCAATTACCATGCCGACGATTTTGCAAGCCCCGACCACATGCGCGATTTCATTTGCCGCCTGGTGGACGACTTAAAGCGCGGCAAATCCAGGGGGGCTATTCCCGGCATGGGCAGCATCAGCCGAAGTCATTCGCTTGTTCGGCTGGGTTCCGGTTCGATAGGCGGAAAAGGCCGGGGCTTGGCTTTCATCCGCAGCCTCATAGACAACCTTGCCTTTCCGCCCGGCGATACGGGCATAGAAATACGCCTGCCTTTTACCGCGTTTATAGGCATTGACGAGTTTGAGCGCTTTATGGACCAGCATGAGCTGTGGGAACCAGCCTGGAAGGAGAACGATCCGAACACAATCCGCAGGCTGTTTTTAAGTAAAGCTCTGGATATGGAATTGTTGGCGCGCCTGAAAGCGTTTCTGGAGCTAAGCCACAAGCCGCTTGCCGTGCGATCATCGGGCTTGTTCGAGGACATGCTCATGGTGCCGTTTTCCGGCGTGTACGATACCTACCTGATTCCTAATTCCGGTGACGATACGGACAAGCGTCTTTCTGTCCTGTGCGACGCGATACGCCTGGTGTGGTCCAGCATGTTCACCCCAAGCGCGCGATCGTACTTCAACGCAGCATCGTATAAAATAGAAGAAGAGCGCATGGCTGTTGTCGTCCAGGAACTGGTTGGGCGCCAAAACGGAAAGCATTATTACCCGCTTATTGCGGGTACTGCCCAGTCCTTCAACTATTATCCGGTATCCTACCTTAAGCCGGAAGATGGCCTGTGCGTTGCTGCCCTCGGGCTTGGTCCCTACGTTGTTGGCGGCGGGGAATCATGGCGCTTTAGCCCTCGATATCCGCGCATGGATGTGGTAGCCCCGTCGCACGGCTTTGCCGGAACTCAGCGCTGGTTTTATGCACTCAACATGGACAGACACGATGTGGACCTATCGAGTGGCGAGGAAGCAACCCTGGACCGCTTGGAACTGTCGGCTGCAGAGAGCAATCCGTTCTTCCGCCTGCTTGCTAGTACCTGGAATGCTGCGGACGATAGGCTGGAACCGGGTACCGGGGCTACGGGGCCTCGGGTCATAGATTTTGCACCCATTTTGAAGCACGGCGGTTTTCCCCTGGCGGAGGTGGTGGATACCGCCCTGGATGTGTGCAGCAAAAGCATGGGCATACCGGTGGAGATCGAGTATGCGGTAAGCATGGACGGGCCACAGGATGAGCCGGTGTTCTACATCCTGCAGATAAAACCCCTCATCCAGAATGCGGACAAGGTCAGTGTCGATGCCGATGCCATAGACCGATCCGCCTGCGCGGTGCTTAGCGACCACTGCATGGGTAACGGCGTGATACGCGATTTGTGTGATGTGGTGTTTGTGCGACCACAGCTGTGGGATGCTGACCATACCGAGGATATGGCAGCCGAGATTGCTGCCATGAACGAAAGCCTCAAGGCGGAGGGTA
>JAKQNL010000407.1 GCA_029565815.1 Spirochaetota bacterium
ACCGCCAACAAGGCAGCCGCCGGCGCCGTGGCCGACCGCCTCCTGGCCAACCCCCAGGCGGACGACGAAGCCATAGAGACCCAGCGGGCCGACGTGGCCGAGCTCAAGAAAATCCTGGCCGGCAAGCAGGACGCCTGGGCCAAGGAACTTGCCAACATAGCCGACTACCTCATTACCCGTTCTGTCTGGATACTGGGCGGCGACGGCTGGGCATACGACATCGGCTTCGGCGGCCTGGACCACGTCATCGCAAGCGGCCGCAACGTAAACCTCATGGTCATGGACACCGAAGTGTACTCCAACACCGGCGGCCAGGCATCCAAGGCAACCCCCTTCGGCGCCGTAGCCAAGTTCGCAACCGCGGGCAAGGACATAGGCAAGAAGGACCTGGGCATGATAGCCATGAGCTACGGCTACGTGTACGTCGCCCAGATATCCATGGGCGCGAACATGAACCAGGCTCTTAAAGCGATGCGCGAGGCGGAAAGCTACAACGGCCCGTCCATCATCATCGCCTACAGCCACTGCGCCATGCACGGCATTGACATGATGAAGGGCATGAACCAGCAGAAGCTCCTTGTGGAATCCGGCATATGGCCCTTGTACCGTTACGACCCCAGGCTCAAGGCTGAGGGCAAGAACCCATTCCAGCTGGACTCCAAAGAGCCGGAAGTGGCCAAGGTTGCGGAGTTCATGGCAGCCGAAACCCGCTTCAAGACCCTTCGCGCCGCGGACCCCGCACGCGCATCCATGCTAGAAGACCGCGAGCGAGCCCTGGTGGAACGCAGGTACAAGGAATACCGCTATCTCGCCGACAGGCCGTTCTAGGTTAGTAATCGATTTGTAACATAAAGGCCGGCCCATAAGGGTCGGCCTTTTTTGTGGCGTGCCCCCGCGCCTACCGCCGCGGGGTCGGGCTTTACGCGAGTAGTACGGTCCTCGCCGCGCTATATTTGGTAGCGGCTGCGGTCCGGGCTACTCGCTTCAATCCCTCACGCGAAACATCCCGGCCCGAGGCCCCCGTATGGGCGTGCACTGGAGGCAAACATGGGCACCATAACGATACGCGGCGCAAACGAAGAACTTTCGCGTGCCTTAAAACAGGAAAGCCTTGTGCGGGATGAAAGCGTCAACAAGCTGGTTCTAAACGCGCTCTGCGAACGCTTTCTGCATCCTGCATCGACGCGCATTTTCACAGATCTAGACCACCTGGCTGGCACCTGGACGGAAGAAGACTACGCTGCATTCCGCGCCGCAACCGCCGATCTGGACTGTATCCAGAGCGGGGACTGGACATGAAAATGCTGACCATAGATGCCAATGCATATTCGGATTTCAAACGCGGCATAGGGAACGTAGCCATGTTCCTGTCCCGAGCCGAAACTATCCTGGTCCCCGTACCCGTGCTTGCGGAACTGCGTATTGGTTTTCGGGGCGGCGTACGCGAACAAGCCAACATCCTCGAGCTAGAACAATTCCTATCTTCACCCCGCGTGCAGGTGTGCCCCCTGGGCGAATACAGCGCAATACTCTTCGCCGAGATTTATGGCAACCTTAAGCGTAAAGGCACGCCCATCCCTATTAACGACGTATGGATTGCCGCATCTGCGATGGAACATGGATCCATCCTTGTAAGCAGTGATGCCCACTTCCGCCTGGTGGACGGCCTAGTCCTTAACACCCTGTAAACTCGGGGTCAGACCCCATAAAACAGCTTTCGCGGTGGTTCGCTGTGTTGCCCCTCAGACCCCACTTTGACAATACGCCGCGTACGGTTTAGCCTATGGGGACGGCTCCCTAGCCGACGGATACATCAAGGAACACTGCATGCCCATATCATGGAATGAAATAAAAACCCGCGCAGCCGCCTTCGTGAACGAGTGGAAAGACAAAGCCCCAAGCGCCATAGAAAAATCGGACGCGCAGACTTTCCAAACCGGTTTTTTCCGCGTCTTTGGCGTGGAGCGATCGCAGGTGGCTATCTTCGAGCAGAAAGTGAAACTGGACGACGACGCAAACGGCTACATAGACTTGTTCTGGAAGGGCCACATCATCATCGAGATGAAAAGCCCCGGAAAAGACCTGGACAAAGCATACGAGCAGGCCCGGAACTACGCCAACGCGCTCAAACCTGCAGAGCTACCCAAGTGCATCCTCATCTGCGACTTCAACCGCTTCCGCCATTACGACCTGGAAAAAAACGCCGCATGCACCGAGTTCGCGCTGGCGGATTTTACCGCGCACGTGGAGCTGTTCGGAGACCTGGCCGGTTACCGGGAAGTTACCTACAAGAAACAGGACAAGGTGAACGTGGAAGCGGCGGAGAAGATGGGCAAGCTCCACGACCGCCTGAAGGAGATCGGCTACTCGGGGCACCAGCTGGAAGTGTACCTGGTGCGCATCCTGTTCTGTCTGTTTGCAGACGACACGGGCATCTTCGAGCACGATTCCTTTCTCAAGTACATTTTGACGCGCACCAACGTGGACGGCTCTGACCTGGGCCTGCACCTTTCGCGCATCTTCGACATATTGAACAAACCCGCCGACGCGCGCTCCAAAGCCCTGGACGAAGCGCTCGATGCCTTCCCCTACGTGAACGGCGGTTTGTTCGAGGAAAAGTTGGACGTGGCCGACTTCGACTCCAAGATGCGCGAAGGCATCATCGAGTGCTGTAGTCTGGATTGGAGCGCCATATCGCCGGCCATCTTCGGCGCCATGTTCCAGAGCGTCATGAACGCGCAGGACAGGCGCAACCTGGGCGCCCACTACACGAGCGAAGAAAATATCTTAAAGCTCATCCACCCGCTTTTTTTGGACGAGCTGTGGGCCGAGTTCGACAAGCTCAAGGCGCTCAAGTCCGATGTCCGCAAAGCGCGTTTAACCGAGTTCCACGACCGCCTGGCCGCGCTCACGTTCCTGGACCCCGCCTGCGGCTGCGGCAACTTCCTGGTTATCACCTACCGCGAACTGCGTATTTTGGAACTGTCCGTCATCAAGGAACTCCTGGGCTCAGAGCGCCTTTTGGACGTGGACCACTTCATCAAAGTGAACGTGGACCAGTTTTACGGCATCGAGATAGAAGAGTTTCCCGCGCAGATAGCGGAAGTGGCCATGTGGCTCATGGACCACCAGATGAACCTGCTTGTGCGCGACATGTTCGGCGAATACTACGTGCGCATACCCCTACG
>JAKQNL010000408.1 GCA_029565815.1 Spirochaetota bacterium
ATCCGCGCCAGGTTGTACGTGGTGTGGTTGATCTCCTGGCCAAAGAAGCCTTCCTCGATCAGGTGGTCGGCCAAGTGCTTCTTCACCTGTAGGAGCAGGGAGCCGGAACCGGTGGCGGGGTCGTACACCTTGTTCACGCTCTTCTGCCCGTGGATGGCCAGTTGCGCGATCAGCTTGGAAACGTGCTGCGGCGTGAAGAACTCGCCCCCCGATTTACCGGCATTGGCCGCGTAGTTGGAAATGAGGAACTCATAGGCGTCGCCGAAAAGGTCTATCTGGTTATCGTGAAAGTCACCGAAGGTAAGCCCCGCCACGCCCTTTAGGACTGCCGCCAAGCGAGAGCTTTTCTCTTTAACCGTATTACCCAGGCGGTTACTGGTGGTGTCGAAATCTGCAAAGAGGCCTTTTATGTCCAGCTCCGACGGATAGCCATTGGCGCTGCTTTCAATCGCGCTGAATATTCTGGCCAGATCGGTATTGAGTTTCTCATTAGTATTGGCATTTTTCGCAACATTGACAAAAAGCTGACTGGGATAGATGAAATAGCCCTTGGTCTTGACGGCATCGTCCTTGATAGCGGATGTAATAACCGAGTCTGGAAGATCGGCATAGGTGATGCTTTCATCCCCGGCTTCGATATAGTTTGAGAAGTTTTCGCTTATAAACCTATAGAACAGAGTACCTAAGACGAACTGCTTAAAATCCCAGCCATCTACCGACCCGCGTACATCGTTGGCGATTTTCCATATTTGGGATTGTAGCTCGGCTCTTTGCTGGATGCTTGACATGTATGTAACTCCTGTATGTATCTGGTTAATGGCTTTTTATTTTACTGCAAAATGCGTTTTTGTTTAAAATTGCACTTTTAGAACATTATTGTATTTTCTCTTCCCCGCGCGGGGCGTCCGCCCAACAGGCCTTTATCGCTGTTCGGCGGCCAGGGCGCTGATACGGTTGGCCATGGCAGACAGGCTAACCTGCTCCGACACGTGGCCAAGCTCCCAGGCTACCTTGGGCATGCCATATACGATGCTCGATGCTTCGTCTTGGCCCAGGGTAATGCCGCCTTCCCGGTATACAGCACCCAGTTCGCGGGCCCCGTCTTTGCCCATGCCGGTCATGATAACGGCCATAGCCCGGTTGCCGTACTGGGCAGCCACGCTGCGGAACAACACGTCTGCGCTTGGCCGGTGGCCATTTTCCGGCGGATCCTGGTTTATATGCACCACCCCTGCCAGCGCGCGTTTTTCCACTGTTATGTGATAGTCGCCGGGGGCAATAAGGATACGGCCCGGTTTGAGTAGATCCCCTTCAGCCGCCTCTTTCACGTCCAGCGGGCAGATGCGGTCCAGGCTCGATGCGAATTCCTCGGTAAAGCCCGGCGGCATGTGCTGCACCACCACGATGGGCTGGCGCAGGTGCGGATCGAGTTTGGAAAACACCTCGCGTAGGGCGTTTGGGCCGCCGGTGGATATGCCTATCGCTATGATCTCGGTACTGCCCGGCGTACGCGTTGGCGTAGGTTTTGGAGCCGGCTGCAGCGGAAGCTTGGGTTCCAGCCTGGTTTCTGGGCGATCAAACATGCGTTCGGGCGCTTCAAAGTGGTATCGGGGAGGCTCTTTGCCTTTAATGCGCTGGTACTGGCTGCCGTAAGCCAAAAGGAGCCGGCCAAGCTCGCCTGCGACGGTGTGTATGTCCGAGGACACCGAACCAGATGGCTTGGTTATGAAATCGGAAGCTCCCAGGGACAGGGCTTCCATGGTTACCTGGGCGCCGCGCCTGGCTACGCTGGATAGTATGACTACCGGAATGTCTATGCCCAGCCGGTTGCGCTCTTTCAGAAACTCGATGCCGTTCATCTCCGGCATTTCTATGTCCAGCACTATGACATCGGGATTGCAGCGCGGTATTTTTTGCAGGGCAAAGATGCCGTTCATGGCTTTGTCCGCCACTTTGAGGCCGGGTGTGGAGTCTATCATGCGCGTAACCAGGTTGCGCATGAGGGCAGAGTCGTCCACCACCAGGACAGAAATGGGCTCGCTCACCGGGTTCTCCTAAACCTTGGAATGTATCGGGCGCGCTTCATACATTTTTTTTGTAGAAACATGCCCAGTCGGTTTTCAGGAACTCAAAGCGTGTGTTCATGCCAAACAGAGATTCCGAATGCCCGATGAACAGGAATGATTTTGCCGCCATGGCGTCCCAAAAGCGCTCGATAGTAGCCTTTTGGGCAACGTCGTCGAAATAGATAAGCACGTTACGGCAGAACACCGCGTCCAAATTGCGCGCGCCGGAGTCGTTTTTTAGATTGTGGTAGTCAAAGCGTATGGTTTGCCGTATTTCGTCTTTTATTTGGTAGCCGCTTGGCTTGCGTTCGAAAAATCGCGCCAGGTACGGCTCCGGAATGCCCTGTACCCTGGTGTCGGGGTAAAAACCTTCTTTGCCCACCATGAGCGATTTAAGGCTTATGTCGCTTGCGATAATCTCGAAACTCCAGTTTGGGGGCAGTTTGTCCCGCAGGAGCATGGCCAGTGTGTAGGGTTCTTCTCCGGTGGAGCATCCGGCGCTCCAAAAGCGCAGTTTGCGTTCCGATTGCCGCAGCTTCATGAGTTCCGGAATCACGTAGTGTTCAAGCGCGTCAAAGTGGGCCTGGTTGCGGAAGAAGCGCGTTAGGTTGGTGGTTACGGAATCCAGGAGGACCTTCAGCTCTTCCTTGTCCTGCTTGAGTACCGCAAAGTACTGTGCAGGGGTTTCCAGCTTCTTGTCGCGCAGTCGTTCCCGCAGCCGGCTTTCCAGGATGGACCTGTTGGTTGCGGAGAAATGTATGCCACTTTCGTCATAAATGAGTTTTCTGTATGATTCGAAATCGGGATCCGATAGGATATCCGCCATTGCCTGTTCTCCGCCTTTGCGGCGGTTGGCCGCATGCAATAGTCTAGTGCCCTCGTTTGCCTCCTGTCAATGACGCCGGCGAAATCGATGGCTTGTGGGCCGTGAATTCCTCATATACTGCGCTATCCTGTAGATTATGAGCGACGCAATGATAAAGGTTCGGGTAAAAGGTGTAGCCATGACCGAGGCCGATCCGTCTCCAAAAGTCATTTTGGAGGAAGAAAACGGACCGGGCACGCTGGCTGTCGGGGTTGGGGCGTGGGAAGCCGGTGCCATGATCATGGAGCTGGAAGGTGTTTCCACGCCGCGGCCACTTACCCATGTGCTTATGGCGCAATTGTTCCGCGAGCAGGGCCTGCATCTGGATCGGGTGGAGCTGTACGGCGTGTACGGCCAGGGCGACGACGGTTTTCTTGCCCGCATCGAATACCACCGGGGCATACACCGCTGGTGCCGGGATGTTCGGCCTTCCG
>JAKQNL010000004.1 GCA_029565815.1 Spirochaetota bacterium
GCTGCACAGGTTTCCATATCGGGCCACACGCCAAGCACTGCCAGCGAACGTATACAAAATTGCACGATTACTGCATCGGCGCACACACACGCGGCATCAAGGGCTCGCAGCGTTTCAACAAGGATAGCCATGCTGCTTTCACCTTCTCCGCCAAGCGCATCGGTAGCCAGAATAAACTCGCTTGCAAGGGATGCGGCTCCTATGGCCGACAGGTCCGAGCGCACACGAGGAAACTCCTCGAGGGCATCAAAGTCTGTCAGTTTCAGAAAGCCCTTGGACTTGTCGTCGTATATCCACGCCCGGCCAGCGTGCCACGGCGATACCAGCGAACGCAATTTTGCCTTAGGCCCGCCAAAAATGAACGCATCGAGCACACCGTCTTTGCACAGAAGCTGGGCTATGCGATGCCCAGCCGGGCTCTCTTTAGTCCTGAGCACTAGTGCGTCAAAGGAAACGGATCGTGATGCCATGGATTACTTAGTATCGCCGTCTTGCAGCCGCGCTGTCAATCGAGTTCCCCATAAGCTTCGGGGCAGTACCGTTGCATTCCTTGGGCGGAAACAGCACAGTTGTAGGTAGTACCCACCCCCGCGCCATACTTGTTCTGGCGCAGGCAGCTTTTATGGAGGATCCATGTTCATAGCCGCAGGTATGCTCGCAGGAATTTCCGTACTGTTCTTCATTCTGGGCAGAAACCAGGGCCGCAAAGCCGGCAATATGCGGGGCATAGAAACCAGTATGGCCGCGGAAATTGGCGAAACAGCCAAGGCGGTTGCCGATGAAATAGGAGCAGGTTCGTTCTCCCGCCAAGCAGAACTGAAAGGCAAGGCAGAATGCGATCAGCCCTTGCGTTCAGAAATGGCCGGACAGCCCTGCGTATGGTACAAGTGCACGGTAACGCGCGAATACGAAGAAAACCGCATGGAACGGGATTCCGACGGCCGTTCGCACAGCCAAACTCACCGCGGCTCGGAAACCGTTTCTTCAAGCGAGCGCCGTGTCCCCTTCATGCTCCGCGACGCCAGCGGGGACATCCTCGTGGACCCCGAAGGCGCAAAAGTGGACGGCGAGCAAGTGCTATCGCGCTACGAAGCCGGCGATCGCGGCACATCCATCACCATAGGCGGCTTTAGCGTATCCATTGGACAGGGCGGACTGGGCCGGAACACGCTTGGCTACAAAATGGAAGAATGGATACTGCCTTTGGGCAAGGATCTGTACGTGCTCGGCGAAGCCAGGGACGATGGCGGCCAGCTACGCATCGCAAAGCCGACAGAAAAAGGCGCACGCTTTTTCATCAGCGTAAAGAGCGAGGAAGCGCTCATTGGATCCGCGCGCAAGGGCGAGATGATACTGAGCATACTGTCGGGCGTATTCATGGCCGGTGCTGCCCTGCTAGCTACCCTCAAATTGTTCAGGGTCAGTTAAGCCCAAGTGGGGCGGCCTAGAATCGGTATCGAACGCCAAGGCCGCCAGAGCCCCCAAAGGTAGTTGCAGGGAACAAGCCTATATCCAGGCCCAGTTCCAAGAACAGCTCGATGGGCACTGTGCGCGGGCGCCAGTTTATACCGCCGGGCACATGGATGCCGAGCCCAAGGGATCCATCGGCCACCGCAAGCTGGGCTCCAACACCGATGAATGGAACAAAATTCTGGCCTTCTATGACGAGCACACGGGGAAAAAACAGCTCATAATTGCCCTGTAGTATGATGGCTGCCCCGCCTTTTGCCGTTCCTAGGTTCCAGGCTGCTTTGAAATCCAGACCTTGCGTCTTAGCCAGGTCAACACCAAAACTCAAGCCGCTTGGCTGGCCAAGAAACACGCCAGCACCCATAGCCTGGGCGGACAAAGACAGGGCCACACAGGACACAAGCAGAACGAGCACGATAGTTCGACGCATTGGTACACTCCGGCGCAACCATAGCACGCACATGGCCATGTGGAAAGACCGCTTGGTTTAGACCTAGGGTCTCTGGTATAGTCTGAACGCGCGTTGCATCGCCTCCGGGCCTCTAGCCCGGACAAGCCCCACGGCGGCGCCAAGGAGATATCCACGCATGAAGGACGTCGTCATAATCGGATCGGTGGCCGACAACCCGTTTGTCGAAGACATAGCCCACCATCTGCAGCAGCGCATCGACTATTCCGACCTGGTATCGCTTAAAACTTTTCTTAACTCCGAATTTTGTCCGCGCTTCATCATCGATGAGGACAATCTAGACCGCGTCGGATACAAGCTGGAAGGCAAGCAGGTACTGTTGGTTAGCACATCGCAGAACGACCTGTCGCGCAACGACCTGGCTTTCCGCAACTGCATGATAGCACGGGCCGCGAAAGACAACGGAGCCAGCCGCGTAACACTTTTAGAACCGGACCTGTTCTTTAGCGCCCAGGACCGCGGCCCAAGGCCGGAACACGGGCGCACGCTGTTTGAGCGCGACGCTACGGACTACAAAAAATTTGACGGCCAGCCGTTTAGCGCAAAGCTATACGCGGATTTACTAAAAACATCCGGTGTGGACGAGGTGCTTACCGTGCACAACCACTCCGCCTCGGTAAAGGACCTGTTTAGCGCGACCTTCCCCGGCTCGTTCTACAACCTGCAGCCGTCGGACGTGTACGCTTCCTACCTGGAAGATTCGGACATTGTAGACCCAGCCAACATGGTGCTGTGCGCCCCAGACAAGGGAGCCCTACCCTTTGTGCGCGAGGTGCTTGGCCAGCTTAAAAACGGACCGGCACCCGTTTTGGTCATCGACAAGGAGCGTACCGGTGAGCGATCGGTGTGTATGGATATTAGCGAAAACTCGGACATAGGGCTTTCTGATCTTGCGGGCAAGGACGTGGTGGTCATCGACGACATGGTCCGCACCGGCGGCACTATCGTCAAAGCCTGCTCCCTTATAAAAAAGGCAAATCCTCGCCGCATCATTTTCCTGGTTACCCATTTCTATACGAGCCAAGAGGGCCGCGAGCGCCTACACAGCCCGGTTATCGACGAAATCGTCGTGTCCAACACCATTCCGCAAATTCTCAACCGCGACATGCAGGGCCGTCTGCGCAAAAAAATGGTTGTGCTGCGCCTATCGCGCTGGATGGCCCGCTACCTGGGAACCGTGATAGGAGCTAAAGACCTGGAGCTAAAACCGCCGTACTACAGCGAGGACATGTCGTCCAAAAATCCGCGCTGGAGGCCGCCTATTAGTAGGAAGGCATGAAAGCAAACCTACACACTCATGGGGAGTTTTGCGATGGCAAAATTCCTATGCGCATCATGGCCTCCCTTGCTGCCGATGCAGGCTACCAGCTGCTGGGTTTTTCCGCCCATGCTCCGCTTCCGTTTGCCACCGAGTGGACCATGGACCTTGATCGCGTCGACGAGTACCTAGCGGTGGTGCGCGACCTGGCTGCGCGTTTTGAGCCTAGGATGCAGATACTTGCTAGCATGGAAATCGATTTCATCGATGGCATGTGCGGACCGGCCGACGGCAGGTTTAGCGGCCTGGATTACGCCATAGGTTCGGTACACCACGTTGCACCAAAGGCGCTGGGCGAGCATGCGCTGTCTACCGTAGACGGCAGGCAGGAAAATTTCGACGCACTCATAGCGCGCGGCTACAACGGCGATGGGCTTGCGCTTGCGGAAGACTATTTTAGCGCCGTTGCATCGTGCATACGCGCTGGCGG
>JAKQNL010000010.1 GCA_029565815.1 Spirochaetota bacterium
CGGAAGCACCTGGATGCGGGATTTTGCAGGCTGCTCTTCTTTGAAGTACATGCGCGAGCAGGTGGCAGTGCAGTTCATGCAGCCAATGCATTTGGAATCGTCCAGTTTAAGGTATTTGATCACGGTAGTGGACCTCCTTGGGGTGGGTGCGAGCGGCCCGAATAAAAAACCAGGCCCGATGCTGCGCGCTTGTACGCGCTGTGCAGTATACGGGCCAGGTGGTGTTTTCGCAACCGGAACCGTAGGAGCCTCTAAGGCCAGGCAGCCAGTCTCCGTGGACTGCGAGCAGCTGTCTTTGGTATAGTCCAAGCATGGATGGAAGCAGGGAAAGCGTACGGCGTGCTCTTTCGAGCAAAACAGTCGGCATAGCCGGCGTAGGAGGCCTTGGGTCAAACTGCGCCCACGCACTGGCTCGCGCAGGCGTTGGCCGCCTGGTTATCGTGGATTTTGACACGGTGAGCCGAGAAAACCTGGACCGTCAGTTTTTTTTCCTGGACCAGATAGGCATGCCAAAGGTCGATGCGCTGGCTGCAAACCTTGCGCGCATAGACCCGGCCGTTAGGGTACAAGCGGTGAATGCCCGGATAGAAGCCAGCGCGGTACGCCAAATTTTTTCCGGCTGCGACGCTGTGGTGGAAGCCCTTGATGATGCAGAAACCAAGGCACTGTTTATAGAGGCAGTGCTGTCTTCCATGCCGAGCTTGCCCCTGGTTGCTGGCTCCGGCATAGCAGGCTGGGGAGCATCCGACGATATACGTGTTCGGCGCATGGGTTCCTTTGTCCTGGTAGGCGACCAGTGCCGGGAGGTTGGCCAGCATCATGCTCCGCATGCACCCCGCGTGTGCGCCGTGGCCGCTATTCAGGCCAACGAGGTGCTTGCGCTACTCCTTGGCCCCATGGACGCGGAGGAAGCATGACTATCACCCTAAACAACGAAAGTACCCAGCTACAGGGACAGTCACTGTCGGTTCGGAACATGCTTAGGGCAAAAGGCTGGAGCTTTCCGCTTATCATCGTTAGGGTGAACGGTGTTCTGGTAGAGCGTGCGCAGTGGGATAGCTCGCTCGTGCATGATGGCGACACGGTGGATGCTTTGCACCTGGTGTCCGGCGGCTAAGTCAGGGCGTACAACGTACAAGGATTACTGTTTGCGCATGCGGCTGTAAAATTCGGTTTTTCCTATGGTTGATGCAAGGAACGGCGCTATGCCGTTAAGGGCGTGCTCGTCTTCTACGGTCAAAGCTTCGTTTCGGTCGTAACTTTGGATAATGATGACGCCTATGATGCGCGACGCCCATTCGATGGGGACGCCAAGCCAGTAGAACGGGGCTTCATTTGTAGGCAGCGTGGCCTCTTTAGGCAGTTCCGTTACGCCTTCCTGATATATGAACGAACGTTTGCGGATGTTGTACAGGTATCCGGACAGCCCATCTTCCAGCGGCCATGATTCGGGCAGTACCCATCCGCTTGCGTCCCGTATATACACCGGCCTGAATACGCCTGCGGCTTCGTCAACTCGGGCTATAAGGAAATTTTTCTTGGCCGGCCGTATGATGCTTTGCATGACCGTTTGTATTTTTGGGTACAGATCCGCTTCGTCCACGGTTTCTTCTACCAAGTTGGCTATGCGGTCTATGGCAAGCTGCCTGTCTTTGTCCGCAAGCCGTATGGCCAAGGACAATTCATGGGCGACAAACATCAGGAAATCCAGGTCTTCTTGCACGTAGCTCTCGTCCTTTTCATAGGTCTGGACGGTGAGCACCCCTATGGTCTGTCCGTCTGGCGACGGAATGGGGCAGGCTATAAGGTCGATGGATTCGCGCCCTATGGTGCGGGTTTCTGGCGGCAAGCCGGACTGCTTAAGCCACAGGGATTTTCCGGTGTTTACCACGTAACCGGTAAGGCCTTCCCGCGGGTATAGGTCCAGGGGGCTTTCCGGGTTGTACTGGTCGCAGAAATACGGGAAACGCAAGCCTTCCGGTTCCGCAATCGATACGTACATGTTCGGAGCCGGCATAAGGCTTTGTATGATACGGTGGCATGCTTCGTAGATGCATGGCAGGGACTCATCGCGGTTTACCGCTTTGGCTATGGCCTGATAGGCCGAGATTCTATTGTTCAGCTGTTGGCTTTGCTCAGGCACGGGCATAGCTGTCCACGATGTCCACTCGGTCGCCCAGGGTAACGCGCACCGGACAGGTTCGGCCGGCTGCCTCTATTTTGCGCAGGTCCAGGTCGGAGCAGTCGCTGTCTATGCTATAGGCAACGGTGATGCGCTCGATGCGGCGGGGGCTGGCGGCCATTTCCTTTTTTAGCTCGAAGGAAATAGACCGAACCGGTATGTTCTTGTTTGCCGCAAACATGGACATGATAAGGCAGCCGCATGCGCCCAGTGATGTCGCGCACAGGTCCGTCGGAGAAAAGCTGGAACCGTCGCCGCCGTTGTCCTTAGGCGCGGTAACCAGAATCTTTGCTCCGGATTGGTGAACAAGCTCCATGGAAGTGCTTGTGATTGTTTTCCCCGTCATGATAACTGCCATGGACTGCTCCTCGCTGTGTTGAATGCAAGTGTACCACGCTTGTGCATCTATCCTCAACCGTCGGCAGGCGGCTGTGGCGTAGGCAGGCCAAGCTCGTCGTAGTATCGGGCCATGCAGTCCGGACACAGGCCGTGGGTAAAGTCAGCTTCGGTACGGGCGCTTATGTATTCCTCCACCTGGCCCCAGTATCCTTTGTCGTCGCGCACTTTTTTGCAGGACGAGCATATGGGGATGAGTCCCTGCAGCCTGCGCACATTGCGTAATGCGTCTTCCAGCTCTGCCGTGCGTTCGCGCACCTTGTTTTCCAGGCTGCTGTACAAGTCCGCATTGTCCAAGGCAACGGCTGCCTGCATAGTCATGATTTCCACTGCGGACATGCGTTCCCGGGGGAAGGTGTCCGCAACCAGCTCGTTGCCAAGGAGGAGGGCCCCAAGAGCCCTGCCGCGGCTTACCAGCGGAATGACCGTCTGCGAACTGCCGTCTGGGCCTCGGTTGTCGCTAACTGGCCGTAAGCTTAAGGCTGCCTGATTCAGTAGGCTTAGGTCGTCGCCAGCGGCCCGTCCAACAGATGCAAGCGCTTCCCACGCGCTGCCGGTTTTTACCCATACGCAGCCGTAGCGCGAACCGGTCAGGCCCTGGGCTAGTTCCAAAAGGCGCGTAGCCAGGCGCTTTGGATCCAGTTCGCCTGCCATGGAGGACAGGGCTTTCATCACCATTTCCGCGTCGAGGCCGACAAGGCCACCGGCTTGCAACCTGCTGTTGCGTATCCATATCTTTAGTCGCTGGCTTCGTTCAGACAGGGCAAGCGCCGCACCTTGGGCGCCCCAGCGGACCAGGGCTTCATAGCTGGCAATCGAATAAAAGATGGCTTGGGACAGACTGCCTGCCTTGTCCAGCCGCCACGCGTATTCCGCGCATGCCATGGCTTCATCCAGCAAGTTGCCGTTTGCGCGGGCACAGCTTATGGCTTTGTCAAACAAATCGAAGGCGGCGGAACGGCCGCGGTGCCGGTAGCGCAGCATGCCTCGGGCCATCAAGGCTTTGCTTTCGAACACGCTTGGATTGATAGCAGCCAGTTTATTGAGCCAGCGGGCCGTGCGGTACGCAGTGTGTCCGGGCTTTTCCCCAAGCCGTAGCCGTGCAACCAGCTCCAGAAAATACAGCACGGCATCGGCCAGCTGGCCGGCAAAGGCCGCACGGCTTGGAGCAGCTTCCCGTATGGCCGAAAGTGTCTCGGTAAAATCTCCGAAGGTGCACGAAGCCAAGGCCCGTATAAGCGCAAGATCGCACACAACCTCGTGCTGGCCAAAACGGCTCATGCGGTTTTGCCATGCGGCAAGCGTTTCTCCTCGCAGCACGGCCGCGTTCTTATCGTAGTTTCCCTGTTTCATCTGGGCCATGAGCACCAGGTTTGCGTCCAGCACCAGCGTGGGCAATTCCTGCCCCTGGCTCCGTATGCCAGGTTCTATTTCCGCCAGGCTGTTTTCCGCCAGGCGAAGGCTGCGTCCTTCCAGAATAAGGTGCTGTAGGTATGCTGCGTAGGTGTAGGAAGAAAACTCCGTGTCGCCAGCGGTTTTTCCCGTCCGGGCGGCGTCCAGAAGCGATGCAAGCGTCTCGTGCATGGGCCGGTGCCAGTGGGTAACAAAACCGGTGGTTATGAGCATAGTCTGGCAGTAGCGGGAACCGGCTAGCGACAGGGCTGCAAGGCTTTCAGCTTGCTTTCCGTAGCGTAGGCCGCGGGTATAGTTGCGGAACAGGCCACACTCGATGTAGCCCATGGCTGCATACAGCGCTGCAAGACCGGGGTATGCCGTATTGCGGCCGGCCAGTCCAAG
>JAKQNL010000011.1 GCA_029565815.1 Spirochaetota bacterium
GCTCATACGAGCTGTTCAGGACCCCGCGGGACTGAATGGATACGGTACGACAGGAGGCACTATGAGCGCATTTGAATCACTGAGCATCGAAATCCAGGATCACCTTAAGCAGATAGCCAAAACATCGGGGCTGCCCCTCAACGAGGACAGCTACGAGCGCATGGCAGCAGCCTGGCTGGAGAAAAAGAGCATTTTCGAAGATACTATCAAAGACCGCAACATGGTCGAGGTAGCGTTCTTTGGCAAAGACGAAGACAGGGGCGCATTGGCCCTCACCTGGTCAGGTTCCATCCTGAACATAGGCCCGAAGGTAGACGGCATCCGCGCATGCGAGTACACATCCATAGGCATGCGTTCCGATGTTCCGCCGGCAGCCGGCGAGGATCACTCGGAATTGTCCGCAGACCTGGAGATAGACGAGCCAGCCGGTTTTGTTATTGGGCCCATCAAGACCAGTTCGCCCTTGTTCAAGATAGCGGTAGCCTGCGACCAGCTGGAGCCGGAGGAAGAAGAAGCCCTCCTTACCCAGGTAAGCCAGAACCTGGCCGAAGATTTCGCGGAAGTGAACAAGACCGTTATCAGGTGATTGAAAGGATAGGCCCGGGCCGATGAAAACCGTTGATCCGCTAGCCCGGGCGTACCGGCGCAGAACCCCGCCGCCCATAAAGGACTACGCGGCGCTGGCTACAGAAGCTACTGCACTCATGCGCTCGGAAAGCTTTGCCTTCCGCCCGGCCGACCGGCGCGGCTTGCCCGGAGCTCTTGTGCGCCTGGTCAAGGACATACCCACCGTGGTGGTACCCGACCTGCATGCGCGCAGGGATTTTCTTATGGCCCTGTTTGAGCTGCCGCTGGAAGGCGGGCAAAGGCTAAAGGATGCGCTGGACTCTGGCGAGCTGCAGGTACTGTGCCTGGGCGACGGTTTCCACGCAGAATCGCGGGCGCTAGAGCGCTGGCAGGAAGCATACCAGGAATACCTGGGAGACTGGCGCGAACACGCTGCCATGAACCACGAAATGACCGAGAGCATGGGCCTTATGGAAATGGTTATGCACGCGAAACTGCGTTGGCCAGAACGCTTTCACTTCCTTAAGGGCAACCACGAGAACGTAAAGAACGAATCGGAGAACGGCAATTTTCCGTTCCGCAAGTTTGTGGAAGAAGGCGATATGGTGCGCAGCTGGGTGGAACGCTTTTACGGGCCGGACTTTCTGGAACGCTACGCACAGATGGAGCTATCCCTGCCCCTGTTTGCCGTGGGTGGGCGCTTTCTGGCATCGCACGCGGAGCCGGCCAGGCCGTACACCGAGGACGAAATAATCAACGCGCGCTTGGTGCCGGAAACCGTACGCGGCCTAACGTGGACGGACAACAACCGGGCCGAGCCGGGCACGGTGCCCGCACTGTTAGCCAGGTTCCTGCCGGAGGTGGACCGACCGGTATACTTGAGCGGCCACCGGACCATAAGCGGCTACTATCGCGAGCGCTCCGACGGCGCGCACCTGCAGATACACAATCCGAGCAAGCGCATCGTGGCCTGGGTAATGCCGGACCGCGACGTGAATCCTGCCGTAGACATAGGCGAAATACGCGGACCCGTCCCCGATGGGACGAGGAGCCGGGGGAGCGATTGATGGCCGAGTTACCGGAATTCATTGGCAAGTACAAGGTAGAGTCTCTGGTTGCAAGGGGCGGCATGGGCGCGGTGCTCAAAGCCGTGCACCCGACGCTCAAGCGGCATGTGGTGTTAAAAAAACTTACCATACGCGGCAGTGCAGCCATGGCCGAGCGATTCAAGCGCGAAGCGCGCATCCTTATGGACTTCCGTTCGGAAAACATCGTCCGCGTGTTCGACCACTTCAAGGAAGGCTCGTCCTACTACATGGTGTTGGAATACGTTGACGGCATGTCTTTAGATCAGCTCATCAAGCGGCAGCGCTTTTTGTCCAGCGAACTTGCGATGACCA
Source organism: Spirochaetota bacterium (assembly GCA_029565815.1). Lineage (GTDB taxonomy): Bacteria > Spirochaetota > Spirochaetia > Treponematales > UBA12059 > JAKLIU01. Next base: position 1,968 of record JAKQNL010000011.1, read on the forward strand.
TAGTGCTGGAATCGGCCAAAGCACTTGCGTACGCCCATGGCATGGGCGTTATCCACCGCGACATAAAGCCGGGCAACATACTCATGTCGCGCAAGGGCGAGATAAAACTTGCGGATTTTGGCATAGCCAGCACGGACGAAGAAGAAGACTCGTCCCTTACCCGCGAAGGCATGACCCTTGGCACGCCATGCTACATGCCCCCCGAGCAGATAGAAAACGCCCGCAACGTAGACCCGCGGGCAGACCTGTATTCGCTGGGCGTCATGCTGTACGAAATGGTAACCGGCAAAAAACCCTATCCAGGCAACTTCTCGCCGGAAACCGTGCTTATGATACGCAAAGGCAAGTACCGGCGGCCCCGCAAGCTGAACCGGACCATACACCCGTTTACGGAGCGCCTGATACGCAAGCTCATGCAGCCAAAACCATCCCGGCGCTTTAAGGACGCGGACACCCTGGTCCGGTATATGGAACGACACCTGGCGCGCTTCCGCAAGGAACCCATCATGGCAAGCCTAGTATCCATGATGCAGGGCTCCTGCTCCGAAGAGCCGCGCTATCCTAAAGCGCGCAGGAAGCGCGTGTGGATACCCGCTGTGCTGGTGCTTACGGCAGCTCTTGCTTCCG
>JAKQNL010000015.1 GCA_029565815.1 Spirochaetota bacterium
TGACCCTGAACCCAAAGGCTCCGATGCCCAAAAAGCCGGAACCCAAGGCCCAGGGTGAACAAGGCAAACCCGAGTCTGTCCCGACAGAAAACGCGTAGGCGTGTCCTGTACATTCCGGGAACGGCTCGAATAAAGCATACCCAGCGCCCCGCTTCGAGGCGCAGGGCCCACAAAGACTTCGTGTTTTTATCGGTGCCCGCATAAAACGAAACGCCGGCCGCTCATTCGGTCGGACCCTAGTATTAAGGATGGCTTATCATGCCCAAGATGAAGACCAAGCGAGCCGCCAGTAAGCGTTTTTCGCTGACCGCTAACGGCAAGGTGAAGTACAAGAAGATGAACACTCGCCATATCCTCACCAAGAAAACCTCGAAGCGTAAGCGCCAGTTGCGTAAGACCGGCTATGTCGCTTCGGGTCCTGTGTACATGATCAAGAAGAAGCTGCTTCCCTACGGTTGAACCATCCGGGTCCGCACCCCGTTCCGGGCCCGTTTTCAAGCGTATGCGAAAGCGGGTGGCGTACAAGCTGCCCTGTGGTTTTGATTATTTTTAAGGAGCATTACTATGCCAAGAGCAGTTGCCGGTACCAAGCGTAAGGATCACCGCAAAAAAATTCTCAAATTGGCCAAAGGCTTTTGGGGACGACGTTCTACCAACCACAAAACCGCCAAAGACGCGGTTGCCAAGTCGCTCAGCTATTCGTACCGCGACCGTCGTGACCGCAAGGGCCAGATGCGCCGCCTGTGGATCACCCGTATCAACGCAGCTTGCCGCGCCGAGGGTTTGAGCTACAGCCGCTTTGTGGAAGGCATGGCCAAGGCTAACGTCCTGGTTGACCGCAAGCTGTTGTCCGACATTGCCGTACGCGATCCAGCCGCTTTCAAGGCTGTGGTCGAGCGCGCCAAGTCGGCCCTGAGCGCTTAAGGCCTGTGTTAAGCCTCGAGCAGGTCCGCGTCCTTGAATCGCGGGTAGAAAAAGCCGTAGGGCTTATCGCTTCCCTGCGTGCCGAGAACAGCTCGCTGCGGCACGGTTTACAGACGGCCGAACAGCGCGTGTCCGAACTCGAGGCTCTTATTGCCGAATTCCAGAAGGATCAAGCGCGTATAGAATCCGGTATACTGGAAGCCTTACGCAAGCTGGATTCGTTCGAGGACGCCGTTCACGCGTCCCATGCGCCGGCCAATGCTGTCGCCCCTACGCGCGTGGAGCCTGCACAGGATGCCGCCCAGGACGGTGATGCAAGCGGAAACGCTACCAGTGCTGGTGAAGGCAAAGAATCCGGCAGCCCGGCTACAGCGTCGCCGGATCTCGATATTTTCTAACGGAAAGGCCCCTATGGCCGTAGAAACGGTTCGAGTCGAGCTTTTAGGCGCATCGTTCGCCATTCAGACCGACGAGACCCGGGAGTATATGGAATCGGTTCTGGCTTACCTGCGCGACAAGGTGGCTGCCGTGCGCTCTTCCACCCGCGTGGACGATCCGCTCAAGACAGCCATCTTAACCGGGATATTCCTGGTGGACGAGCTGTACCGGGAACGTGTGGAAAGCGCCGTGCGCGCAGACCGTAGCGAGCAAGAACAGCATGACGAAGCGGCTAAAACGGCCGAGCGCATTATCGCGCGTATCGACCAGACACTCGGGTTTACAAACCCCGACGAACGGAGTGAAGCATGAGCATGCCCCTGGATGACCTGATCGAGTACGAGAGCAACGCATATGACTTTACGGTGGCGGTTAACCGCAGGGCTTACCAGCTAGCCGTCCTACGCACTCCGGAAGTGGAAAAGAACAACGGCAAGGTCGTATCCCTGGCCATGCGCCATGTCCTTACCAAAGCCATCGAGTACCGCTTCGAATAAAGTATTGGTCCTGTTCGGTCCTACCGCCTGCGGGAAGACCGGACTGTTGGACAGCATGTTCACAGGCCAGCAGGCTCTGGCTCATGCCGTTGTCGTTTCCGCCGATTCGGTGCAAGTGTACCGCGGCCTGAATATAGGAAGCGCAAAACCATCCGCCGCCCTTCTTGCTCGCCTTCCCCACAAGCTTATCGACCTCATAGAACCAGACCAACCATTCTCCGTAGGTGATTTTTGCCGCCTTGCAAACGAGGCGTGTGCAGATATCCATGCAAACGGCATGCTGCCGATAGTGTCCGGAGGAACAGCCTATTACCTGCGAGCCTTTTTGTGCGGCTCACCGGCTGCTCCGCCTTCCGATGCTCTGGTACGCAAGCAGTTACAGGTCGAGCTACGCGAACAAGGGCCGGATGCATTGCGAGCACAACTGGCGGCGGTGGATCCAGTAAGCGCGGCGCGCATACAACCCGCAGACCTGTACCGCATAAGCCGGGCGCTAGAAGTGTACCGATGCTCGGGCATGCCCCTGTCGTCGTTTGAAAAGCCTGTGGCTGTCCGTAGCGACCTAGACCTTTTGTGCATAGCCATCGACCGGCCTAGGCCACAGCTGTATGAGCGCATCGATGCCCGTGTGGATGAAATGCTTAGCCAGGGCCTAGAAGACGAAGTACAAGCGCTCGTGGATGCAGGCTGGAGCTCCACGGATCCGGGCATGCGCGCCATAGGCTATGCGGAGTTTCTGGAAGCTTTGGACCATGGCCGTTTGCCAACGGGCAGTGCGCGGGAAAGTGTAATAGAACGCATCAAAATGAACACGCGACGCTACGCCAAACGTCAGTTAACCTTTATGCGATCGCTGCCGGGGGTACGCTGGTTCCAGGCCGATGACCAAACCGGAGTGCACGAAGCTATTCGAGCCTGGTTGTAAGGCCGTGGTACTGTACGAGGGCTGCGGCTACGGCTATACTCTGATCCTATGACCATATCTACTATCCTCATTGTTGCACTGTTTTCCTTCTTACCCATATCCGAGCTCAGGGGCGGCATACCGATGGGTGTTGCGCGCGGCATGGAGCTGTGGCAAGCAGCCCTGGTATCCACCGCGTTCAACCTGGCCGTGGTTCCCGCTGCCTATATTTTCCTAGAGACCATGCATAAGCTGTTATATCGCTTTGCTTGGTATAAAAAGCTGTTTGACCGTTTTGTGGAGCGCACCCGCCACAAGATAGAAAAATCCGTAAATGCGTTTGGTGCCCTGGGTTTGTTCGTGTTTGTGGCCATTCCCTTACCGGTAACTGGCGCTTGGACCGGCACCTTGGGCGCATGGCTCCTTGGAATGAAAAAGAGGCAAGCTGTGCCTGCGCTCCTTATGGGCGTCGTGGTGGCAGGCATCATCGTGACGCTTGTTGTCGGCCTTGGAATACAGGCCCTGTCATTTTTCGTAAAGCAAGGTTAATAAAACTTTCATGCATCCAGACTACAAAGCGGAACTCAACCCGGAGCAATACGATGCCGTTACGACGGTAAACGGGCCTTTACTCATCATAGCCGGCGCAGGCTCCGGGAAGACCCGCGTCATTACCTACCGCATCGCGTACATGCTGGATAAGGGGGTGCCCCAGTCGGCCATCCTTGCGCTTACGTTTACGAACAAAGCCGCCCGTGAAATGGCCGAGCGCGTAAAAAGCGTAACGGGGAAAAAGCTACAAAACCTTACCGTCAGCACCTTTCACTCCTTTGGCGTGAAGCTTTTGCGTAAAGAAATTCACCGCCTTGGCTGGAAAGAAAATTTTTCCATTTATGACGAGGTGGACCGGTCTCAGCTCATACGCGACTGTGCGCGCGAGGTTGGATTCCGTATGGACGGTTTTGACCCCAGTAAGGCTGGCATAGTGTTTTCGGATGTAAAAACCGGCCGGCAGTCCTGGGAAAACGACGCCGACGGCTACAAGAAAATCTTTGACGAATACCAAGCTTCGCTTAAGGCATGCAACGCCGTGGACTTTGACGACCTTATAGGCCTACCCATACGCATTCTGGAAACCTGGCCGGAAGCCAGGGATGCTTGGCGGGATCGATACCGCTATATCATGATAGACGAGTTTCAGGACACTTCACTACAACAGTATAACCTTATGCGGCTTCTGGCCCTGGATAACCTCTGTGTGGTGGGCGATGACGACCAGTCCATATATTCCTGGCGCGGGGCTAATTATCAAAATATAATAAATTTCGAGGCCGACTGGCCGGAGCGGAAGACCATCACGCTGTACCGCAATTACCGATCTACCACAACCATCCTGGACGCAGCTAACAGCGTTATCCAGAACAACACAAACAGAAAGCCAAAAGACCTGGAAAGCCCCAATAAGGGCGGCGCTATCATAGAGCTATGTTCCGCCAAAGATGAGATGGAAGAAGGCCAGTTAATCGCTTCTATCATCAAGGAACTGCGCTTAACGGAAACCCTGCGCTACGACCAGTTTGGCGTACTGATACGGACAAACGCACTCACTCGCTACCTGGAGGAAGCTTTTTTGGAAGCGAATATTCCGTATCGGGTAACTGGTGGCCAAAGTTTTTTCCAGCGCAAGGAAATCAAGGATATCATTTCTTACCTCCGGGTTATCGCAAATCCAGAAGACGATGTGAACCTCATACGCATCGTGAACGTGCCCAGGCGAGGCATGGGCAGGCGAGCGCTGGAAATGATAGGCGACATATCCAGAGCCAGAACCTGTTCCATGCGCGAAGCCATGCAGGCTGTGCGCGACGGTCGCGATGATTTTCCCGAGCGTGGCAAGCAGGATGTGGATTCGTTTTTAAGCCTTATGGAATTTTTCCGGGACGAGTTTAAGGGCAAGCGCAACCTTGCTCAAAAAGTACGCAAGCTTGTGGACACCATCGACTACTGGGGCTACCTGGTTGCGGAAAACCAGCACAACGACAAAATAGCAAAGTGGAAATTCCTCAATGTGGAAAGTCTCCTGCGCGGCATAGAAACCTGGGAAAACGACCCGGACAATCTGGATCCAAGCCTGTATTCCTGGCTTAACCGCATTTCGCTTATCACGCGGGACGACCAGAACGAGGATGAATCGGGTAAGGTAAACCTGATGACCATACACGCAGCCAAGGGCCTGGAGTTCGATGTGGTGTTCATAGCCGGCTGTGAGGATGGCATCATACCCCACGCGCGTTCACTGGAAGAAGGCGAAGGCAATATGGAAGAAGAACGCAGGTTATTCTACGTTGCCATTACCCGCGCCAGGCAACGGCTGTACATGACTATATGCCAGCAGCGCAGGCGCAACGCAATGCCCGTAGACTGTAACCCATCGCCGTTCATCCAGGAGA
>JAKQNL010000039.1 GCA_029565815.1 Spirochaetota bacterium
GATGGGGAACCAGGGACAGAAGGCTTGGCGTGCCGGTTGCGTTTTCCCAAATATCCAACGCTGCCGTTATCGTGGAAGCGGATCTGCCCGCGTTCCAGGTAGAGTCATCCCTGGGTAGCCATTTCTTCCACAACGTAACCGCAATGAACATAGGCTACTTTTCGGTGCGCGCTTCTTCGCCAGCGTCGATGGTGGATTGGGCTAGCCTGTCCGCTCTGCCGCTTGTCAGCGAAGGCCGTTACTGCGTCCATGCCCGATCCGTAGAGCCTATGATGGTGCTCATGGATGGGCGCAAGGGCCATGGTCTGGTTGGCAAACCCGGCATCCGATTGACGGGAACGGAAAAAAACGACAGTATCTATTGCGTTTGATGGCCGGCAAAAACCGGAACCCTCCACAACCGGAGAAAGTCATGGAAGTACGAAGCCTCCTTAAAGGCATGCATCCGCTCGAAATAAAAGTGCTCTTACAGTATGCGCCCGGCGATGTGCTGGACGCCAATCGTTTAGCCAAGGATTTAGGCTATGTCGAAGGCCAGGCTAACCAGGCACAGGCATGGCTCACCGCAAAAGCCCTGGCACGGGAAACGTCCCGCAGTTCCAGAACCGTGTACGAGCTTACGCCACTTGGCTTAGCCTGGCTGGATGGCGGCAGTCCGGAAGAACGCTTCCTTGCGTTTTTGGGCAAGGGGCCATGCACCATGGCCCAGCTGTGTGCTGCATTGGGCATGGAGCAAAAGGATGCAGGTAGCGCGTTTGGCCGCCTATCCAAAGACGGCGCAGTCGCCATGGATGAATCCAAACAGCTCGTACTGATCGATGCTGCAAAAGCCGTACGGCCAGCAGCTGTACACGCTCTGTTGGTAAAGGCACAGGCAGCTGGCGGCATACTGGACGATGCACAGCTCGACGCTGCGGAACGCGCTATCATGGCGGAAATTGCAAAAAAGCGCGGAGCGGCCGATTCGGCTTTTAAGACTGCCGACCGCGAAAGCGTTACCTGGTCCCTGGTGCCGGAGGCCGCCGAACTGACTGCAATTCTCAAGCACGATGGCGTGTCCGGCGACGAAACTGGCGCGCTCACCCCGGCTATGCTGGAAAGCGGCTCATGGAAAACCCAGAGTTTCCGCGCATACAACATACAGAGCCGTCCTGCGCGTATACTTCCGGGCAGGCGCAATCCTTACGTGCAGTTTTTGGAAAGCGTCAAAGACAAACTGTGTTCCCTCGGGTTTGAGGAGTTTGACGGCTCGATGGTGGAAACCGAATTCTGGAACGGCGATGCATTATTCATGCCCCAGTTCCATTCTGCGCGGGACATACACGACGTGTATTACCTTGCAGAGCCTACCAAGGCTACATCCATAGAAGAGCCGTTTTTGTCCCGTGTCGCCCAGGTTCACGAAAATGGCGGATCCACCGGCTCCCGCGGATGGCGCTATGGCTTTGACCGCGAATTTACCCGGCGTCTGGTTCTGCGCAGCCAGGGCACCGTGCTGTCCGCGCGTCAGCTGCCCAAGGCAAGCGTGCCGGGCAAGTATTTCGGCATAGCCCGCTGTTTCCGCTACGACAAGGTGGACGCAACGCACCTGTCGGACTTTTACCAGACCGAAGGCATAGTGCTTGGCTCCGACGTAAACCTGCGAACGCTCCTTGGCTTCTTGGAGATGTTCGCGGTGGAGGTAGCAGGCGCCAAGGAAGTAAAATACGTGCCAGGTTATTTTCCGTTCACTGAACCGTCGGTGGAAGTGCACATAAAGCACCCGGTGCTTGGCTGGTTCGAGCTTGGCGGCGCCGGTATTTTCCGTCCAGAGGTAACCGAGCCATTGGGCGTCAGCGTGCCCGTTCTGGCTTGGGGCATAGGCATAGACCGCATGGCCCTTATGGCCCTTGGCCTAAACGACCTGCGGGAATTGTTTAGTTACGACATCGAAAGCGTGCGCAATAGGCGCGCGCTTGGCAAGTGAGGCAAGCATCATGCCAAAGATAGAAGTCAACGAATCGCTCTTTTTCGAGCTCCTGGGCCGCAGCATGGACGCAAAAACGCTTGAGTCTACGCTTACTGTAGCAAAGGCCGAGCTGGACGGTTGGGATCAGAGCAGCGCAAGCGCGGCTGAGCGCAGCATAAAGATCGAACTTAACGACACAAACCGGCCGGACCTGTGGTCCACCGCTGGCATTGCCCGTCAGCTTCGCGTGTACCTGGGTGGCGGTATCCCGTCGTATCCGTTTTTCTCCCGAGAAGGGCAGAAGCAGCCCAGCAAGTACCGGGCCGTGGTGGACTCGTCTGTAAAAGACGTACGGCCCTATCTGGCTTGCTTTGTCATATCGGGCAAAGCCATAAGCGATCCCATTCTCAAAGACGCTATTCAGACGCAGGAAAAACTGTGTTCCAATTTCGGCCGCAAACGCCGCTCGGTGTCCATGGGCATGTACCGCATCGATCTTGTGCAATGGCCTTTGTCCTACCGCGGAGCCGACCCTGACGCTACAAAATTTGTCCCTCTGCAGATGACAGAATCCATGAGCCTAAGGCGCATTCTGTCGGAGCATCCAAAGGGCAAGGAATACGGCCATATAATTTCCGGTTACAAAAAGTTCCCAGTACTTGTGGGAGCGGACGGCGGCATCCTATCCATGGCTCCCATCATCAATTCTGCAGACATAGGAGCTGTGCAGGTTGGCGACAAGGATATACTGGTGGAGTTCACGGGAACCGATCTGGAATCGGTAAGCCTGTCGGCATCCATGGTAGCCTGCGATTTTCACGATGCCGGCTACGAGATACGTCCGGTTACCGTGGATTATCCATGGGAAACCGCTTTTGGCCGATCCATCACCTTCCCTTACTATTTCCAGACTCCGGCATCTGTGGACTCCGGCAAGGCAACCAAGCTTCTAGGACTCCAGCTAGGACCGGAACGCGTCATGGCAGCCTTAGCGCGCATGGGCATCCAGTCGGAGTCCCACGGTCAGTTTGTACGCGCCTTGCCGCCAGAATACCGAAACGACTTCTTGCACCAGGTGGACCTTATCGAGGACATCATGATAGGCCACGGCATGGCCGAGTTTACGCCGGAACGACCCAAAGATTTCACCATAGGCCGCCTTACCACTATCGAGCTATTCACCCGGCGCGCAAAGGATCTGCTTGTTGGCATGGGCTACCAGGAAATGATTTATAACTACCTGGGCTCGGGCAAGGACTACATCGACAGGATGAATGTAAGCGCCGACAACGTGCTACGCATCTCAAACCCGATGACCGAGAATTTCGAGTACGTGCGGCCGTCCATACTGCCGGGCCTCTTGCAGTCCGAAGCCGTGTCCAGTAAAGCCGTGTACCCACACCGAATATTCGAAGCCGGTAAGGTTGCGTACAAGGATGCACAGGAAAATTACGGTGCAGTCACGGTCCAGCGTATAGGACTTTTGTCCTGCCACGCACAGGCCGACTACAATGAGCTTTCCCAGGTTGTCGCATCCATGTTGTACTATCTGGGCCTAGACTACGAAGTGATTGACGCAGACGACCCGCGCTTTTTGCACGGGCGGCAGGCTCGGCTCGTATTCAAAGGCAAAGAGCTTGGCATATTCGGTGAGCTGCACCCTTGTGTGCTGGAAAACTGGAACATAACCATGCCATGCGCCGCCGGCGAACTAGACCTGGAAGCCGTGTTAGCCGCGGCCCGGAGCCTATGACAGGCGCCCTTGCTATCCTTGCTTCCCGCTTTGCGTTTGTTGCGGTAAGCACCTTTCTAGCCATCATAGTCTGGGCCCGCGTGCGGGACGCTACCTGGATG
>JAKQNL010000044.1 GCA_029565815.1 Spirochaetota bacterium
CGCAGGCATAGACGATGTGTGGGTAGCCAACTACAACTCCGCGGCCCAGTCTGTAGTGTCCGGAACAGAAAGCGGCATGGACAAGGCAGAGCCGGCGCTCAAAGAAGCTGGAGCAAAACGCGTCATACGGCTCAAGGTGTCCGGAGCCTTCCACTCACCCATCATGCGCTACGCATACGACGGTTTCCGCGAGTTCATATCCGGTGAAACCTTCGCTGACCCAGCTATCGATTTCTTCTCCAACGTGACCGGCGGCAAGGTGAGTTCCGGAACCGAGCTTAAAAAGCTTGCAGCCGACCAGATCATAAGCCCGGTGCGCTGGATCGATGAGCAGGCGGCCATCCTTGCTGCAGGCTTTACCCAGTGCATGGAAGCGGGTCCGGGAAATGTGCTAGCAGGTTTGTGGAAGTCTGCAAGTAGCGAGGTTCCCTGCAAAGCCTGCGGTACCATGGACCAGCTGGCCGCGCTGTAAACACCTAGCTCGACAGGCGGGGGACATCGTGCGATAGTTGTGGTCGCATGAAGGAAACCCCCACTGTCGGAGCCGGTAGCCCTCGCCCATTTGGGGCACAGATAACACCTACAGGCGTAAACTTCGCCATATTCTCCCGCAACGCAACATCCATGCGCTTGTGCGTGTTTGCCAGCGCTACCGACAGCGAAGCGCTGTGGAGCATAGCCCTGGATCCGCGCTGCCATCGAACCGGCGACATTTGGCACCTGCACGTCGACGGCTTATCCGCCGGGGCCCTGTACGCGTGGCGAGCCGACGGCCCCTTCCTGCCCGAACGCGGCTACCGCTTTAACCCGAACAAACTGCTTATAGATCCGTACGCAAAAGCCCTTAGCGGCTCGTTCATTTGGGACGCACAAACGGCAAAAGCCTATGACAACGCAAGCGACCGGCGGGATCTATCCTTTAGCACGGTGGATGATGCCGGCAGTATGCCAAAGTGCATTGTGGTGGACGACGCGGCTTTCGACTGGGAAGGCGACCGGCCGCTTAACCTGCCCCTGCGGCACTGTGTCATTTACGAAGCACATGTACGCGGCCTAAGCGCGCTCGCCAGTGAAAAAACCCAATGGCCAGGAAGCTACCGCGGCGTCATCGACATGATACCCTACCTCCGTGAACTTGGAATAAGCAGCCTGGAACTCTTACCGGTACAGGAGTTCGACGAGAACGAAAACCAGAGGCTTAACCCGGCTAACGGTAAGAAGCTTTCGCAATACTGGGGTTACAGCACCCTTGCATTTTTTGCCCCAAAGGGCTCGTATGCGGCTTCGGGTTCCATGGGTCAGCAGGTAATCGAGTTTAAGGAAATGGTAAAAGCCCTCCATAAAGCCGGCATAGAAGTGATACTGGATGTCGTGTTCAACCACACGGCGGAAGGCGGTGAGCTTGGTCCTACCGTTTCGTTCAAAGGCTTGGACAACTCTATCTACTACATGCTGGACGAGAACCCGCGCTATTACAAAAACTTCTCCGGCTGCGGCAATACGCTTAACTGCAACCACCCCGTAGTTCGATCATTTATTCTGGACTGCCTGCACTACTGGGTAGTCGATATGCACGTGGACGGTTTCCGTTTTGACTTGGGCTCCATCCTGGGGCGCGACCAGAAAGGCGCAATGCTGGAGAACCCGCCGGTTATCGAACAGATAGCCGAAGACCCGGTGCTTAGGCAGACCAAAATCATAGCGGAAGCCTGGGACGCAGGCGGGGCATACCAGGTTGGCGCATTTCCCGGCGGACGCTGGGCCGAATGGAACGACCGGTACCGCGACGATGTGCGGCGCTTCTGGCGT
>JAKQNL010000131.1 GCA_029565815.1 Spirochaetota bacterium
GGATTTTCTTCAATTCCAGTAGGTTAATGCCTATCATGACCACCAAAGCCCCGCCAACCGCGCTCAGTTCCGTAATCATCGCCGGGCTAACAAAGGGCTTTACCCACTGCGACGCAAGCGTGAGTGTGCCCTGGTACAGTAAAACCGACAGGGCGGAAAAGCCAACCCCGGCTCCCATGGTTCCGGCAAACATGATGGCTATGAAGCCGTCCATCACGCTTTTTGTAAGCAAAAGATCGTAGTTGCCCTCGGTGCCAGCCTTAAAGGACCCAACAATAGCCATGGCGCCGACACAGAACAGAACCGACGCGTTCAGAAAGCCGTTGGCAAAGCTTGAACCAGGTGATGTACTCGCATCCTGCCCGCCTGTTTGTGTAGCTAGCCCGGGTGCGGCTCCCGGGGCAAAGCGCTTTCTCAGCCATTCGCCAAAGCGGTACACGGCTCCTTCTATATCGAGAGCGGTTCCTGCCAAGCCGCCTGCGATGATCGCTAGGGCAAGGGCTAGGATATGCTCGGTTTTTAGTGCCATAGAAAAGCCGACCACCAGGGATATGGTCCCCGTGGCGGCAAACACCGCTTGCCTGGCCCGTTCGGACAAACCTTTACGGGCAAACAGGCCGATAATGGTACCAAGCACTATGGCAAGCGCGTTAACAATGGTGGCTATCATAATCAATCCTTGACCGCTGGCTCGGGATTATATACTATGGTTAACGGAAAGGTGGCAATGAGGATGGCTTCAGTTTTACACGATGTCCAGACCGGCGTTCCAGAGGCACAGGATGCCAAGGCTAGCCGAATCTTCTGCGCCAACTGCGTCCACTGCAAACTGCTGCCGCAACCCGCCGGCAACGGCCGCTACTACCTGCGCGTGCGCTGCGACGCCGGTAAGTGGCGCAAGAAGCTTGGCGAGGAAAAACTGTACAAATACTACACGGTTGCCCACCGAAGCATCGATTCCTGCGACGCGTACGAAGACATGGGCGACGACGAATTCATCCAAGACCTGCGCACGAGCCTACCGGCCGTAGACGAGCTATACGGATCCGAGCGCTAAAAACAGTCCCGGAGGCCCCTATGCTCTCATCGTTTAGCGCGCTGGACGCATATTTTTGTGTCCCGTCTGCGCCGCTACGCTTTGTGCATATACAGGGCGGCCTTGTGGAGCTGGCTGCCGCTTACGACAATCTTAGCTATCCGGGCCTGCCTTATGCCGATGCGGCCGGACTGGAAGTAGGAGCCGGCACGGCCCTACGCTTTCAGTGTTCCGACGGCGATTACCAACCCGCGTTTTTACCCCTGGCTCAGCTCCATGATCCGGCTGCCCACTGGTTTGGGGCAAAGGGCGGGGTATACCAGTCCTTGCGCGTGCGCACCCAGCTGCCCCACAGCGCCCCGGACGAGCTTGTGCTCTTTGAAGCTGCCGTCCTTGCATCCCGTTACCCCTATGACATCCGGGAGTCGATACGCACAGCAGCTCCTGGATTGTCTGCAGCATACCAGCGCGACCTCTTGGATTTGATACTGACCGGAGCTAGGCCGGAACGCGGGCTGGATTATCTGCGATCATGCGGCTTTTTGGACGCGTACTGGCCAGAGCTAGCGGGCCTGTGCACCGTGGATCATGTAAAAGACTATCACCCGGAGGGCGACGCATGGCGTCACACGCTGGAAACGTTTTCCCACCGCAAGAGCCCGGATCACATACTGTCGCTTGCCTTGCTGCTACACGATGCCGGCAAGCCGGATGCCGTATCCGTTGGCGGTAGGAGATTCGACCGACACTCCGAACTGGGCGAGCGATCGGCCCGCTCCTTCTTAAAGCGCCTGGGCTACGACCAGCACATACAGGACAGCGTGTGCTTTCTGGTGCGCTACCACATGCTGCCGGCGGCCCTCCCACGCATTCCCATGCAGACACTGGAGGAACAGCTGTCGCATCCCTTGTTTCCGGTATTGCTGGAACTGTACCGTTGCGACGAGCTATCGACGTTCCGCGGTCCGGACGGTTATTATGATGCATGCGCCGCCTACAAGGCATGGCAAAAAAACACAAAGAATCCGTGGCGCAATGCGGATGGAACGAAGCGCCAGGCAAAAAATCGCGCTTAGCTTGACTAGTGTTACGAAGATTTGGGATGAACCATGAGGCCTGCGTGCCCAAAAGGGAGATTGTATGAAAACCGTCTATACGTGTTCGTTTCAGGAAGACGCAATGGTGGCCGCATCCATGCTCCAGTCGGCGGACATACCCGCGGAGGTTTTGTCCGGCGGCAAGATGAGCGTGAATCCGCTGTTTTATGTGGAAATAGGCGCCTTTACCGTGGTGGTGCCCGATGCGTACTCCGAGGATGCGCTGGTCATCATAGCCGAATACAAAGC
>JAKQNL010000135.1 GCA_029565815.1 Spirochaetota bacterium
GCGGTTGTTGAGCACCTCGACGGCGCGGACAACAGCGTCGTCTTTCTCGGCGGCCGACAGTGCCCTACCCTGGCGCTCTTCCAGCGCCGGCAGGTCTGCACGGATAACGATGGACATACCGCCGGACAGGTCCAGGCCTAGCTGCACCGCGTTGCCGTGCAGGTTCTTAAGTTTGAGCATGCGCTCACGGTAGAGATCCTCTACCTTGGACAGGGCATCGGTCTGGTCGTCAAACGGCGCCAGGAAGGATTGGGCGGTCCAGGTAGCCGGCAGTTTCATGCCCAGCTGCTTGTACGCAATCCTGGATGCCGGCACCAGGTCGGCCAGGTGTCCGCTTAAAGCCTCTGTGGAACCGGCTTTCGCGAGCTTCTCCAGCTCGGTCAGGTCGGTGCGAGCCATGCGCCATGCATACTCGCGAATCTGCTCGCGTGAACCGAGGGCAAGAGCCTGGTCTTCTTTCGGAGTCAGGAAGTACCACTGAATCGAAGGGAAGAGGAAGGCGAATGCAACGGCCAGCACGGCGAGCACGATGAGGAAACGCTTGGTTTTATTCATGCGCTGACTCCGGTGTTAACATTAGGATGTGGAGAGATGCACCGCCGGCCAACGCACAAGGCGCGCCAGCGGCGCATGGCTCACTTGGAAGCTTCGGACTTGGAATCCTCGGCGGGAACTTCTGCTTCGCCCTTCGGTTCTACCGATGCGATGGCGGACTTGGAAAATTCGATGCGGGTCGAGTCGTCTACTTTGACCACAACGCTGCGCTCTTTTACCGACTGCACCACGCCGTGGATACCGCCGATGGTTATGACTGCGTCGCCTTTTTTAACAGCGGCCAGCATTTTCTGCATGGCTTTCTGCTTCTTGTTCTGCGGCCGGATGATCATAAAGTAGAAAATGAGGAAGACCGCGCCAAACATGATGACGGTTGATAGCATGGACCCGGTTGCGCTGGGTGCCTTAGTTGCGACGTCCTGCAGCATGTTCAGGCCGGAAAAAATACTGTTCATAGTCGTTGTCCTTAAGAAGAGGATTGCGGCACAAGGTACCATAGATGGCATGTGCCGTCAAGTTTAGGCTACACTCAAGCACTCCAGCCGTGGAGCGACACGATGTTTGTTTGACTAAGCTCACAACTAGCCTACTATTCAGTAATATTATAGAGAAAAGGGAGACCACCATGAACCAAGCAAGCATTTTTGACCTGAACGCAACAAAGAACGACGGCTCCGAGCTGAAGCTTGACGATTTGCGGGGAAAGCTTCTCCTGATAGTGAATACTGCAAGCAACTGCGGCTTTACCCCCCAGTATGCAGGCCTAGAGGCCTTGCATAAGAAATACAGCGACAAGGGGCTGGTAATCCTCGGCTTTCCCTGCGACCAATTCGCCCACCAGGAACCAGGCACCGACTCGGAGATCGCGCAGTTTTGCTCCAGAAACTTTGGCGTTACCTTTCAGCTTATGGCTAAAATAGACGTGAACGGCAAAAATACCCATCCGGTATTCAAATTTCTAAAGGCAAAAGCCCCGGGAGCTCTGGGTACCCGGGTTAAATGGAACTTTACCAAATTTCTGGTATCTATAGACGGCACTAAGGTGCAACGCTTTTCTCCGGCAACAGAGCCCAAGGATATGGAACGCAGCATCGAGCGCCTGCTGCCTGCATAAGCACGCTGGCCTGCCAGCTAGGCTACAGCAAAGACTGCTAGGCAGCGATTTTAGCTGTTCCGAACGCATGCAGGGTTTTATTCAATAAAGCAGCAGCACCAAGGGCGAGTATCAGGGTGCCGCTGCCAAGGAGCATCCATTCTATCCGTATCACTTCTGCCAGCGGGCCGAAGAACAGCATGGACAGGGGCATGACCGAGGTAAACAGCATGGTGGACACGCTGTATACCCTGCCCAGATAGGCAGACTCCACATGCTCCTGCAGCAGTACCTGCACCGGCGTGTTGTACCAGGCCATGGCTATGCCGTACACAAGCATTACCCCCAGGTACACAGGATACGACGGCGGCAGGCCAAGTGCCACGGTGCACGCGCCCATAGCCATAACGGAAACGAGCACGGTACGCATGCGGTTTGCAAAACCTCCCCATGCGGCCAACAGCGCTCCACCCACGACCATGCCGCCGGAAAAGGCTATCTCTAGGGCCGTTAGCCTCCACACCTCGCGGCCGTAGGTTCTGGCCGTTTGCAAGGGCGTAAGGAAGGCAGAAGGCGTTACCAGCACCAGTAGAAGGCCCACAAAGGTAAAAAACGGCACCAAATAGCGGTGCGAGCGTATATACGCAAAGCCATCACGAAGGTCTGCAAACCAGGATACGCGTAGCTTTTCCAGGGCTCGTGCGTGGGCTTGGGTTTTTAGGGCAAACAACAGCACACAGATAGCAAGGATAGCCGTAGCCACATCGATGAAAAACACAGCCTGGAGCGGAAGCAGCGACAGCAGCAAACCGGCCAGCGCCGGGGAAGCCAGCGAAATGACCGACAATACCGTTCCGTTGATGCTGTTTACCCGCATCAGTTTGTCTTGTGGCACTATCTGTGGCAGAAAGGCGCCAACGGCCGGCTGCTGGACAGCCTGGCCTATCGATCTAACAGCGGCTGCGGCGAAAAACAGCCACAGGGCATCAAAACCACTCGCAAGAACCAGGCCCAGGGCAAGCGTCACCAAGGCTATGCCTGCGTCTGCAAGCACCATGAGCATACGCCGGTCATAACGGTCGGCTAAAACTCCGCCAAAAGGCGCAATAAGGAAAGTGGGCACAAAACCGGCTATGATATACAGGGTCATCATAAGGCCGGAACCGCTTGTAAGTGTTACATGCCACATAAGGGCATACTG
>JAKQNL010000063.1 GCA_029565815.1 Spirochaetota bacterium
AAGCTCGAGCCGCGCATCGAGGTTCCATCCGTCGGCTGCCTCGATTTTTTCCTGCAGCTGGGCTTGCCTGTTCGCCAGTTTGTCAAAGTCGGCATCGGGTTCGCCAAATGCCTCGCTTACCGACTCAAACTCGGCAAGCAAGTCTACAACTTCTTGTACGCCTTCCGACACGATTTGCCGGACGGTTTTTCCTGCATCCAGGTGGGGTTCCTGCTCCAGAAAGCCTATGGTGTAGCCGGGTGCTATGCTCGTCTCTCCAGCGAATTCCTGGTCCACCCCCGACAGTATGCGAAGGAGGCTGGATTTTCCCGAGCCGTTCAAGCCAATGACGCCAATTTTCGCGCCATAGTAATAGCTGATGGATATGTCCTTAAGGACCTGCTTGGTGCCGTGTTTTTTGGAAACACGGTGCATCGTGTAAATAATCTTCTTGTCGTCTACGGTAGCCATGGAAGCCAGTATAGCCTAAAAGAGGCTGTCCGTTAACAGGGTGCTATGGCTTTTTTGCCTGCCCCGGTGCATTGCGTACTATCCAGTCCTGTATGTCCAGAAGCACCTGCTCTGCGATTGTTTCTTCTATCGATCCATACTCCGACGGGCTTCCCGTTTTTGCGTGCTGGAACAGGTGGTTTAAGCCTGGATATGAACGCACGAGCGAACGCGTGTTGCCTGCCTCTGTAAGCTGTTCACGGATGATTTTTAGGTTCTGCTCAAACGGCACCTGTAGGTCCAGTTCGCCGTTCAGCGCAAGTACCGGACAGCGTAGCTGTGCAATGTACACGGCCGGATCGCAGGCGACGAACCAGCGCATCCACGGCGCGTTTATTTCCGCCAGTGCCGATTCGATCGCATCGGTGGCGACGCCAGCGCTTGCAAGCAGGCTGCGCGCCTCCTCATTCATAGCCGTACAGTTATCATCGGATGCGTGCTCTTTCACAATGGACAAGAGCTTACGCTGAATGTCTGTGTTTTGTTGTATTTCAGATTCGGGGACGCCTTCTGCTTTCGCAATAAGTTTTCCCTGCAGCACCAGTAGTTCGTCTCCTTTCATGCCAGGGCCTGCCATTGAAACGATGAACGCTATGTCGCTCGGATGTTCCGCCGCCAGGATAAACGCGATAAGGCCGCCTTCGGAATGGCCGCATAGGCCTATGCGCGCTGGATCTATGTCTGCTCGAGTTTTCAGGTAGTTTACAGCAGCTAGCGTGTCGGCTGCAAAATCCAGCGTCGTGGCCATGGATGGATCCCCTGTGGATTCTCCGGTTCCCCTATCGTCCAGCCGTAGGACTGCGATGCCCTTTCTGGCCAGGCTATCTGCAAGTACCAAAAATGGCCTGTGGTTAAGTATTTCCTCATCGCGGTTTTGCAGTCCGGAACCGCTTATCAGTATCACAGCAGGAAATCGCATTGTTGCATCGGCCAGCTTTGTGTCATCCGGTAGGCTCAAGGTGCCGGCTAGGCTAAAAGAGCCCCTAGGTACTGTTACTTCTTCATCACGGTACGGAAACGGAGCAACGGGATCCTGCGGCCTTTTAGCGATTTTCCATTCTTTTCGCTGGAGCGTTAAAGGAAGGCTGACCGATCCCTGTAAGAATTTTCCTGTAATCGTGTCAGGGCCGAAAAACGAGCCTTGGTATCGAGCGTCAACGGAAGCGACGCTTATGGCTAGCGATGTTCCGTCAAGCTCGATGCTGCTTATGGGGAACTGCGCGCTACTCTGGTCGGGGCTAAGGCAATAGCCTTCATAGCCGCTTGGAGCCTGCGGGTTTAGCTTAATAATAAACACGATGCGTATGCTCATGCCTATGTCCAGTGTGCCTATCCAATCGCCGGCAAAACCCGGATCCGCTTCCTTTGGTACGCTTGGTGGAACAGGCTGAGCAGCGCTTACGCAAGAAGATACGACGATTACCATGCAGGAAATAAGTATGGCGACAAGCATGTGTTTTCTGAACATACGAAGGGCTCCTTGTGCGCTGTGCTCCACGCAAACAAGAGTGTATTCCAAAATCGGATACGCTGGAAGGGCATGAACCACCAACTAGCAATGTGGGAGCGCTTAGCTTACAGATTGCTA
>JAKQNL010000074.1 GCA_029565815.1 Spirochaetota bacterium
GGGAACCTTGCCACCGTATTCGGAGCAAAGTAAACGAGCGCTGTCGCGAAGGCGCATTGCCCTGCTGTTGTAACCAAGCCCGCTCCATGCTTGGTACAGGTCCGACAGGTTCGCATCCGCAAGGCTAGCTGCAGTGGGCCATTGTTCCATCCACTGGATATAAGGCTTTACAACCCGGGCGGTTTGCGTTTGCTGGAGCATCACTTCCGAGACCAGTATTGCCCAAGGGTCTTGTGTTTCTCGCCACGGGAAACTGCGGCCATGCAGACGATATCGCTCCAAAACCGCATGCCTAAACTCAGATGCATCGGAATCTGGCACTGTTTTAGTCATAGCAGCTAACTACTGATGCGCGCCGCAAGATCGTCGGCAGCTTTTCTGGCTCGGGAAGCAAGGGACGTAAGCGCTTGAGCACGCTCTGAAAGCTCGCGGTCCCGAGCAGCTATCTCGCCAGCGGCCGCTCCAACATCTTCTGCTGACGAAGCAAGCTGGCTCATGCTTATAGACACCCGAGAAGAGTAGTCATTTTGCCGCTTGCTTTCTTCTTGCATCTTTTTGGCCGAGTTGGCCAAAGACTGCGCCTGACTTGCAATGCCAGCACCTGCTCGTCTTTGCGTCTGGCTTCCAGCTGCAGCCAGACGCACTTGCGCTGCGGTACGGGCTGCTTCTTCTGACAAGCTCGATAATGTTTCCTTAACTCGCTCTGATAGAACAGCGCCGCCTCCAACCGATAAGCCTATAGCCTTAACGATATCACCGATACGCGAAGCCTTGCCAGCACTCGCAGCGGCTAGCTTCTTAATCTCCTGGGCTATAACACCGAATCCTTTTCCTGCGGCGCCTGCATGGGCGGCTTCTATGGATGCATTCATGGCAAGCATATTGGTTTGCTCGGCAAAATCGTTTACCGCATCTACTATGTCTTTTATCTCCACCGATGAAATTTTAACTTTTTGCATCGTGTTTACAAGCTCGTCGATATCCTTACGCGAGCCACTGGTTAAGCGGTCCAAACTGCTTGCAAACGTAGCGGCTCCTTCTATGCCCTGTCCGACAGCGTCAAACCCCTGGATAAGATTTTCAGTATCGCTTGCCGTAGACTTAAGCAGCTTCGATTCTTCTTCCAATTCTACGCTTGCCGATTCCAGCGACGCAAGCAAACCTCCAATGGCATCGCTTGCCTGGCCGAGGCTTTCATTTTGTTTCTCTACCGATTGGCTTATCGCGAACGCGCTGGATGCGGAATTGCTTGCAGAGCTCGCAACAACAGAAACAGCATCCTCAAGCTCTCGTGCGATGGATGAAGTTTCCACACTTAATTTTTCTGCACTAGACAGAAGAGTAGACAAACGGTCGCGTTGGATTATCGTTTGCTGCGTGCTTGCGTCCAACTGTTTCTGTGTCCGAGCTGCTCGGGCGGACATTGCAACAAAAACAGACAGGTTAAGAGCAAAAAATGTAAAACCTTGAAGCCACGCAAAAGGAGTCTTTCCTAACACCTGAAACACGATATCGTGTATTCCGAAGCCGACACCGAAAATCAAGCCAACCATGATGTACCATGCATCGCGATCTTTTCTTGCAGCTGCCTTAGATACAATGACCGTCGCACAGATGATAATGACGAATACCGGCAGAAGACTTACGTTAAACAGCAGGTCAATTACCGAGTCATTTTTATAAAAAACAAAATACAAAGCGCCAAACACAAACAGCTGCAAAAACACCAAGGTGCGTACTAAGCGATACCGGGACGCATTAAAAAACTTCATAAAGAACAACATAAGAAAACCAACGGATGCGCACAAGGAAGTTTTTCCAACGGCTCGCTGCAAAAGGGATCCGAACACATAATGCTCAGCACCAATATCATAAAAATATATAGCAATAAAAAGTAGGGACATCGAGTAAAACAGACTGGATTTGTCATTGGGCCTAGACAAGAATTGCGCTATAAAGTAAGTCCCCATAAACAAGCACAATACAGCCATAATCGCATATACACGTAAATTGAGCAGGTTTTGAAAATGGTTGACGGTATCTGCCCTTGCTTCGTTGACCAATGCGAATGCCGGCAGAAAAGACTCGGTGCCTGCATAGTATGCGCGCATAGCCATGTTAACTACCCCGTTTGCATAGAACGAGGACGGAATACGCATGGCAAGATTCTGCTGCGCCCGGGCAAAATAGGATGGAGGCAAGTGTCCTCGTACGCCGACTAAAACACCGTTCACGTATAACTCGAATGCGCAAACTGCTTTGCCTGTTTCAAACCACAGCGAACCGCTAGACAATGCAACATCCACCGGCACGGTCGCCCGCAGCCAAAAGTATGAACCACGAGGACCGTTTTTGATCTGCGCTGGTATGGAAATTTCCTCCCAGGCTGAATCATCAAAATCAGGACTAGACCATGCAAGGTCATCGCCCGAACAATAGCGCCACAATGCGACATTTTGTGAGACACTGTCCGCTTTCTGTGCGGACAGGATACAAGGGAACGTACACAACATAATCAGTAGCAAAATGGGCAACTTATCTCGCATGGTGTCTCCGCTTACTCGCTAATCCATAGAGAGGCTCTACAGACTATAAACCGCTTCCACGCTGAGAGCAAGGAAAAGCCGGCTTCTAAGCCGGCTTAGCAGTATTACTCGTCGCCAAAGATATGCACATACTCATGAAGGAGCACTTCGGCGTCTGCCTTGCATCCTCCGCACACGGTGCCTATCTTGGTTCTCTCCTGCAACGATGCCCAATCGCGCGCACCATGCTTTACCGCGTCCTCTATGTCACGGTCGCTTATATTCAAGCAGCTGCAAATAATCCGTGCGCCCTCGTTGCGGTACAAGCCCTCGCGGCCGGTTTTGGCAAGATAATCGTCTATTGCCGCACGCAAAGCCTTATCGCCCAGAACGGAGCAGTGGATTTTGTTGTCGGGCAAGCCTCCCAGGCGTTTTGCAATATCCTCTGGCTTTATGTTGTACGCATCGCGTATGTGTAAGCCTTTTATCACCTCGGAAAGCATGGAAGTGCTGGCTATCGCGCTTGCGCATCCGTAGGTCTTCCAGCGCACATCGACGATGATATCGTCCTTCACCTTGATGAGGAACATCATCTGGTCGCCGCATTTTACGTTACCCACCATACCCGTTGCGTCCGCCTCAAACGAGTCGCCTGGGCTTGACACATTCTTAGGATTCATAAAGTGGTCTTTGACCACATCGGAATACAGCCATGCAAAAGCGTCGCTCATGGTATCTCCTCTTAGATTTCCTTAGGCTTCTATGGTGCTCATGGACCTAAGGCGGGCTATTGCCTTTGGCAGCACATCCAGTACGTAGTCTATGTCCGCCTCGGTGGTGTCCCGCCCAAGGCTAAAGCGTATCGATCCGTGCGCAAGTTCCGGTCCAACGCCGGTTGCCATGAGCACGTGGCTTGGGTCCAGGCTTCCGGAAGCGCAGGCAGAGCCGGTTGAAACCCGAATGCCGGCAAGGTCCAGGTACAAAAGTATTGCTTCTCCTTCCGCCCCGGGAAAGGAAACATTCAGGGTATTGGGCAGCACATTGCTCGGGTGTCCGTTTACGCGTACCTTAGGAATAGTAGCTATAATTCCATCACGCAATTTGCTGCGAAGCTGCAGCATGCGCGTTCCGTACAGCACCAGCTCAGATCGAGCAAGCCTTGCAGCTATGCCAAATCCAAGTATACCTATATTGTTGTAAGTACCAGCTCGGAATCCGTGTTCCTGGTGGCCACCGCGTATGAGCGGCTCAAGCGGAGCGCCTTTTTTCAGGTACAAAGCGCCAACTCCCTTTGGTCCGTACAGCTTATGGCAGCTCATGGTAAGGTAATCGACCTTCCATGCAAGCACATCAACATCTATCTTGCCAACCGCCTGGGTTGCATCGGTATGGAAGTAAGCGCCCTGTGCATGCGCGTATTCGGCCATAGCTGCAATGTCCTGGATGGTGCCTATTTCGTTGTTCGCGGCCATTACGGAAACCAAAAGGGTATCCTGCCCAACAGCCGAACGGAATTCGTCCATGTTGACCATGCCGTATTCATCCACGCCCAGAAACGTAACCGGAAAGCCTTCTTCCTTGAGCCACAACGCGGCGTTAAGGACGCAAGGATGTTCTATAGCTGTTGTTACAATTCCTTTACGTCCACTTTTTCGACCCAGATGGAACATGATGGCAAAAACCGTGTTGTTCGACTCGCTGCCACCTGAGGTAAAAATGATGCGCTCCGGATCGCTGTGGATACCGACCAGGGCAGCTACCTGCGCCCTGGCTTCTTCTACCCTCGCCCGGGCGCGCCTACCAGCTTCGTGCATGCTGGATGCATTTGCGTATACGTCCAGATCCAGCTTCATAGCCTCTGCAACCTCTGGCCGTAAAGGCGTCGTTGCGTTGTAGTCTAGGTATACGTTCTTGTCGGGCATAGACTCATCCTTCCGTTATGTCTTTGAGCGTCCGGCCGCCCAGGTACGCATCAATGGCTTCTTTAAGCCCTATCCAGAAAATTCGTGGCAAGCATGACATGCCCTGGGCGCAGGCTCCGGCTTTTTCAACACAGGACACCGGCTTTACCGAGCCGTCCATGGCTTCCACGATGCTGAGCATGCTGATAGCTTCGGGCTTGTCGGCCAGCCTAAAGCCTCCGTTTTTTCCGCGTTCTCCCAAAACCAAGCCAGAGCTTTTGAGCTGCGTTAGTATGCCTTCCAGGAATTTAGGAGGTATGGATTCCGATGCAGCTATCTCCGCAGATGGCACGCTTACACCCTGGTTTTTTGCCAGGTGGGCCATAGCTCGAATTGCGTACTGCGTCTTTGCTGAAACAGAAAACATGAATACCCTCAATTCCTATAGACTTGATAGGAATATACAAAACGATAGACGCTTGTGTCAAGCACGATGAGGAGATTGTAAGCTAGTGACGGGTTTTGTACGCTGCACCTACGAGCACAGCCACGGCGGTAACCAGGTACGGAAGAGAGGCTAAAAGGTCCGCAGGCATTCTAGGTAGTGCCTGGGCTTGGTTTGCAAGGGAAGACAACAAGGCAAAGGCAAGCGAAGCGATTATGGTTCCAAAAAGCCGTTTGCCGCCCAGGTAGACGGCAACGAGAGCTATCCAGCCCCTGCCGGAACTGATGTAAGGAATCCATGCGCCTACCGAAG
>JAKQNL010000115.1 GCA_029565815.1 Spirochaetota bacterium
CTTTCTCAGCTTGAACGTTAGCTGAAGGCCGTTTGGGCTAAAGCTCCAGCTTTCTGCAAGGCCGGGAGCTGCAAACGATGTTTTCGGATCGTAGGTGACAAGGCCTTCAAAGAGGGCCATGTAGATTCTATGTTCCGGCACCGCATTTATAAGCGAAGGATCCAGGCTTCTGGGTTCACTACCGTTGCCGATCACAAAGTCTAAAGAGCCCGATTGTGCTTCGGATGATGTGGTGCTGCTGGAGACTGCTGGTGCAGACGATGATAGCACAAACACGATTGCTGCAATGCTGCATAGTACTAGCGCAAGCCTAGATTTGCCCCAAACTTTTAATATGCCATTCATACGATATCCTTACCATGGTGAATTTGAAAAGAGCTTAAAACTGATGTTCTATGATGCCCCTAATACGTGTTTGGTTTTTTTTCGTTGCCCAAAAGCCTCATAACGGTAACCCGCTCGCGCTCAACATCAAGCTCTTCTCGCCGGATTTCCAGCTCGCGCTCTTTTATTTTCAAGAAACGCCTGCCCAAGGTAGCGCCAGCGATAATAACTGGAAGTGCAACAAAAATGGACAGCATAGCGATAATGGGAACCAGGATCTCAGCCATGATGAAAGCTCCTTACCGATGAGAATAGCGCAGCCGCAGGCATTTCGCAATCACCGGGAGCTGGCAAAACGCACACAGCACCTTATACTGGGAAGCTGTGGAGGCTGTGGTGGACAACAATGATGTACTCAGGAAGCTCCGGTTCGCGGCTAAGCTTAACGACAAATCCATGCTGGCTATGGTGCATGCAGCCGGCATCCCTATCGACAAGTCCGTTTTGGATGCATGGTTCAAACGGGAAGAAGAGCCAGGGTATGCTCGCATGCCAGATGCAGCGCTCTGTGCCATTTTGGATGGCTTCATCGAACGGGAACGCGGCCCAGCAAAAGAAAACGCACAGGTATCCAGCCCGCCTACAGTGCAGCATCTAGACAACAACCTGATACTGCGCAAGCTAAAAATCGCATTCGCCCTAAAAGACGAGGATATGGCTGCCGTCATGGCATGTGCAGGCAGCCAGGTAAGCACAACCGAGCTCTCGGCGTTTTTCCGCCGCAAAAATCAGCGCAATTACCGTCCGTGCATGGATCAATTCTTGCGCGTATTCCTAACCGGGCTTGCCCGATTTTTAGAGCAGAAGAAAGCACACAGTGGTGCAAGCCAAGCTCAGGAAGGGAAAGCACCATGAATATCATAACAGGCCACGGCTCGATGGACCTGGACTGCATCGGCTCCATGGTACTGGCCCGTTACCTATATCCAGGCTACCGCCTGGTACGGAGCCACCTGGCCCACCCGGTAGCCAGAAACCTTATGAACATGTACGAGCAAAGCCTGGATTTTCTGGATGCAGGAGACATCAAAGGCCAGGATGTGGGACACGTGGTGGTGGTGGACGCTCGCAGCGCCGACAGAATCAGTGAAGTTGCAAGAGCCGTAGATCTTTCAGCCATCCGGGTGGATGTGTGGGACCACCACCCAAGCGACGGCAACGACATACCCGGCGCCATCGTGCGCGAAGGCCACTACGGAGCAAACACCACCCAGCTTGGCCTGGAACTGATGCGATCGGGCATTCGGGTAAGCTCGGAAGACGCGACCATGGCCCTGGCCGGCATCTATGCAGACACGGGCAACTTTACGCACAAAACGGTACGCGAAGAAGACTTCACGGTCGCTTCCTTCCTCCTGTCTTGCGGAGCCGACCTGCGCCTGGTCAAGGATTTTTTGGCTCCGCTTCGCGAACGCCACCAGCTTATCATGTTCCACGAGGTGCTTGGCGCGCTAACAAGCACAAAGGTGCGCGGCCACCTGGTGCATTCGTGCTTCATTACGCTAGACGACGACTCAAGCGGTTTGGGCGCTGTTGTGGAACAAGCCTTTGAGGTGGAACGCTGCGAACTGATACTGGGTTTCTTCCATTTCGCTCGCAAGGCAAAAACCCTGGTCATAGGAAGGAACACGAATAGGGATATCCATCTGGGCGAGCTTATGTCCGTATTCGGCGGCGGAGGACACGCGCAAGCCGCAAGCGCTACCATCAAGGGCCAGGACGGCCAGGCTATCATGGACAAGGTGATGAGCTATCTACAGGAAGCCCTAGCGCCGGCGCCGACAGCCGCAGACATCATGAGCACCCATCTGTGCAGTATAGGGCCGGAATCGGC
>JAKQNL010000128.1 GCA_029565815.1 Spirochaetota bacterium
CATGGCGCTTTGCAGTATGGTGTACTTTTCCGAAATGTCCTGCAAGGGCGAGTAAAACATGCGCACGAGGTTCACAAATGCGATGAGCGTGCCCAGCGAAATAAGGCCTTTGTCGTGGAGGCCGGCTCCGTAGTATAGAACCAAGGCCGTGCTGGTAGATGAGAAAAATTCTATAAGCGGGCGGAACACCGCATACACGTACATCTCGCCTAAGTTTGCTTTGAGAAGCTGGCCATTGCGCTTGGCAAACTCACGCGAGCACGCATCGTGGCGGCCAAACAGCTTTACAACCGACACCCCCGCTATGTGCTCGGCTATGTATGCGTTCACTTTGGATAGCCAGGTGCGCTGCCTGCGGAACGCATCGCGGGCCTTGGTGCGTGATAGATACGTTACGAAAAGAACCGGAGGCAAAGACGCTATGGTAACAAGGGCTAGAGTCGGGCTCAAGGCCAATAGCACGGCAAGAACGCCTATCATGATGGAAAAATCCTTAACAAAGGATACCACCACGCTGGTAAAAAATTCGTTGATAGTCTCCACGTCGCTCGTTAGCCTGGTAACAAGCCTGCCTACCGGCTGGCGAGATAAAAAAGCCAGGGATTGGCCGACGGTTTTCCTAAACAGGTCCATGCGCAAATCTTTCATCACCTTTTGGCCTATAAGGCTTGACGACCAGGTCTGCGCAAAGGTTGCTATAAGCACGACAGACAGTAGGACAAGGAATAGTATGGCGTTTCGCTGCGCGGCCGCCCTATCCAAAACGCGCAGGACACGGGCTTCAGCCGGAGCAAGGGCTAGCACATAGGCTTTAGGAGAAGCAAACCAGCCATCGGCAAGCACCGGTCCGGCTAGATGCACGCGTCCTTCATCGGTGTAGGCAGCCATATCCGCACGGATACGCCCAGGCAGTGCGGATGCACCTTGGGTCCAGCGCGTCAGGTAGTACGGGCCTTGGTCCAGAAGGCCCTCGGCCACCAGGGCATCCCTATCCGGTACCGAAAGCGCTGCTACCGTCGATGCGCGCACGAAATACCTAGAGCCAAGGGCTACGTTGTGCCCGGCTACAGCATGCTGGAGCCGGCTGTCGCCCAAAGCTCGTTTGTCCACGACGGCCCAGGAAACAACCAAGGCATCGTCCACGGTCCGCTGCACGATGATGGGCAAAATGAGCTCGCCTGCGGTGCTCAGCACAAGGGCAAGGCTTGCGAGTACAAACAGCGCTTTGTACGGGCGCACATAGCGGAATATGCGCGCCACTATGTTCTTATCATAATCCTTGACTATGTCGTCGGTCTCAAAATATTCAGCCATGGTTATTCTCCCGCCCCGCTTAAAGCCTGCATGGCCGCAATTTCTGCAAAGAAGCCGTTCGGATCTTTTTCCAGCTCTTCTGGTCTGCCCAACTGGGTAAGTCTACCTGCATCCAGAACCGCAACCAGATCCGCGCGCTTAAGGGTAGACACACGGTTGGATATGATGATGGTGCTGCGCCCTTTGCGCTCGGCCATAATGCCCTCGAGTATGCGCTCTTCGGTTTCCGTATCCACCGCCGATAGCGAATCGTCCATAACCAGTAGCTCCGGGTCAGCCGCTAAGGCCCGTGCGATGGCCACACGCTGCTTCTGGCCGCCTGATAGGGTAAGGCCCCGCTCTCCGACCACGGTATCCATGCCCTCTGGAAACAGTTCCATATCGCGGTCCAAGGCGCTCATCTCCAGTATCCGGGCTAGCCGAGCGTCATCCAGGTCCGGATTTGCAAACAGGACGTTTGCCCGTATGCTATCGGAAAAGAGGAAGCTGTCCTGCGGAACAAAGCCCAGAACAGAGCGCAGAGCCGGCAGGCTCAAACTGCCAACATCGACACCGCCAAAGAACACAGTGTTTCTGGGCGGTTCGACAATACGGGGAATCATCTTTATCAGCGTGCTTTTTCCGCTGCCTATGCGGCCCAGTATGCCCAAACATGAACCTCGGCGCAGGTAGATGCTCACGTTGTCCAAGGCTAACGCT
>JAKQNL010000137.1 GCA_029565815.1 Spirochaetota bacterium
TTTGCCCGCACAGGTTCCGGGCGCTGGACGTGGCTTTCCTGGGGCGCTGGATCCATCAGCTGTAACGCGCCGCGCAGCTGTTCCTGAAAGATGTTGTATCGGGCAAGAGCCTGCTCGATGGCGGAACCGCTTTCACGAGCCGCTGCCAGCACTAAATGCTCGGTGCCTATGTACTCGCTGCCGGCCAGCTTTGCTTCCTCGGCGGCGGTTTCAAGCATGCTTTTAAGCCTGCGGGACAAGGGCGCGTCTCCCAAAAGGAAGCCGCCACGCCTGCCCATGGCCGCCCGTTCCAGCTCCAGGCGCAGTTCGTTTAAGTCCAGTTTCAGCGACGACAAAAGCCTAAAAGCGGTTCCATCGGCTTCCCGCAAAAGAGCTAAAAGCACATGTTCCGGAGCAAGCTCCGCAGAGTGAAAGCGCCTGGCCTCTTCTTGTGCGGAAATGGTAAGGGCTCGTTGAGCCCGTTTGGTTAATCCTTTAAACATCCCGATACCTCGATTCAATGGTCGCACCTTGGACGGCCAAGCGCAAGAGCCTGGCCCTAGCCTGGGCGTCCCGTTCGCCATCCCGAACCTGCATGCGTGTTTTTGCCAGTAGCCACAGTTCATCCAGCTCGGCAAGCTCCAAACCTGCAAGCACGCCCACAGCCGCTCCTAGGCGCAGCATAGATAACGACTCCACAGCCTCGTCCCGGCTCAGGCTACGTGCATTGGACACGAGCCCCAAGGCTCTACCCACCGCATCGAGCACATCCACAGGCGTTGTTTTCATAAGCTCGTCCCTGCATCGGCGCTCGTACTCGACCATGGCAAGGGCAGCCCTACCCAGCCGTTCCAGGGCCTGAGCTTCGCTTTCCCGCCAAGCTTGCGGCAACGACAAGCCAAACACCGAACCCAAGGACGATGAACGGGCTGCATAGGCTCCTTCGATAATGAAGCCAGCATCCATGGCGCGCTTGAAAGCCTGTTCAGCCAACGCGCTCATGACCAAGGCCGGCAGGTGCAAACTAATCGAAGCGCACAAACCGCTGCCGCAGCGCAGCGCATCGGGCATGATAAAGCCTGCATCCGGGTGGAAGGCCCAGGACAAGCCACTAGCCGTTAGCGCGGATGCAATACGGTTGTCGGTTTCGTCCAGCGCTCGGTATGAGTCTACAAGATTGAGCCCAGCCTGTGCGCTTTCCAGCACCAGGTGGTCACTGGTACAGAAAGAAGCCCATACGGCATCGCTTTCCGACAGCGCAACCAGGGCCTGGTCGTTTACCAGGTACGACCGTGGCATTAGCTCCATGGCAGCCAGTCTGTCTGTAAGGGATTCATCGAGCTCGGAACGAGTGGACACGAACATGCCAGCGCTCTGCACCGCAGTTTTTAGATGTGCGAGCGTTGCTTCCAGGCTTGTTCCGTCCATAGCAGCTGGAAACGGAACACCGCTAACGTTCCTGGACAAGCGCAGGCGGGTACGTAGCACAACATCCGCATGCTGTGCAGGTTTATCACTATGTACACAAAGCGCAGGAAAACGCTTCACGTCTGGCCGTCCGTCGCACGCGCCAACAGGTCACGGATACGGGCAGCCTGCTCAAAATCCTCATCATGCACCGCCTGTTCCAGCTGCGCGTTCAGCATAGCCGCCCTGTTTGCATCGTTTGCCCTAGCGTTCTGGCTGTTTTGGCCAAATCCTGGCGGCACCTTACCCGTATAGCGTGTAGGCCGTCCGGAACGCCTCCACAGTATGCCAAGCTCGCGACGGAAAGCCACTACGCAGGCAGAACAGCCAAGACGACCTTCTTCCATCAGTGTGCGCGCCGTCCACCCGCACAATGGGCAATGCTTATCCTGGTTTTCCACACCATCCATGGACAAAAATGAGCCAAAAGCAGCACCGGTAATGGCATCTGCACCGGCATATCCGCGCGCTGCTGCACAGTCCCTGCATAGGGCAAGCTCGTCCGCCGAGCCTTCCATACGGATAAAAAAGAGTTCGTCGTCTTTGCCGCACACATCGCATCGCATCGTACACAAACTATAGCGATTATGGCAGGGCGGGAAAAGGCCATAGAGCCAATTTCAAAAGACTGCTACTTCTGAAATTGGCTTTGAGATTGCTCGCAAATCACGTTATTTAATGGAGCTTTTTTAAAACTCGTCTGACTTTTGAAAAAGGTTCCATAGCTATTCGTTTGCTTGCTCAAATCTGTAAAAGACTGCTATCTTAAATAAGAAAGCACCATACAGGGCTTTTTGTTGCATGTACGCAGCCCGAAAGGATACACCGTGAAACGCGTTATGCTGTCATTTGTTATGCTTGCCATATCTGCCATGAGCCTCTTTGCCATGGGTG
>JAKQNL010000139.1 GCA_029565815.1 Spirochaetota bacterium
ACTGATCCGGAAACTGGTCGCCTTTTCATCTTCTCCGGGAGATTGCACCTGGATGGGGATACCGGAGTAATGCTTAACGAGGATGATGACGAAGGCGACGTGGATGAAGACCCTATGACAGGTTGGTATGAAAACCTAGAAGAGTTTCCTTACTGCCATTTTTTCTTTGATAAATTTTTTGCTGAAGAAGCGACTGATTTGGGACCATGGCTGTGCATCCATGGGGTATACGGTGCTTCACATGAAATCGTTGAGATAAAGTGCGGGATGTATGAGCAATAGTAGGCGACGGCTCAGAATCATTTTAGGAGAAGGTTGGGTAGCTTAGTTTTGGAGGTTTACCATGGATTGTGCCGCTGAAACGCTGTTTAGGGAAAAAGAACAAAGTTTTGTGCAAACTGTGCAAAAACCATATTCTCAGGTTCTTCCATTCAGGAAAACCCATAAGCTGACCACGCAAGCTATCGAGATTCTGGAGACCATGACAGCTGATGGCTATAGTGATAAAGCTATTATTGCCGAAATCAAGGCTCGCTCTGGCATAAGCATTCACAGGAATTCCATCGGGTATTACCGTAGAAAGTCTGCAAGGAAGATCGCGGACGGAGCACAGTCAGCCATTCTCGCAGCAAAGATTGAAACCCATCTGGCTACCTTGGCAGGGCGCTTGATAGAACTAGAGCACCTTCTGGAAAAGGAAAAAGAGAAGGGGGCGGAAGCAAGCACTCCTCTGATGGTTAGGATTCTCAAGCTGGCTGATACTATGGTGCATCGAGTAGAAATGTTACGCATTCGTGCAAAGGAATTTGAGAGTTGCTGAAGATGGGTGCAAGCACATAGTGGTGTGCCAAAGGTGTAAGTAGTAAGTGAAATAGCTATTAAATACATATTATAAAAGGATATATAATCTATAAGCAAGGTTGAGTCCTACCCCTGCTATAAAAGAAAAACCGGTCCGTAAGGGCCGGTTTTTCTTTTATAATAAGCGGGGTAGGACTCGCCTTTTACCACTCGTCGCCCAGGAAGAGCTGGCCGGAACCGAGGCGCTCGGCTTTGGATCCAAAGAAATCACCTAAGGGGCTATCGGCTGCAGCCCAGGAAAACAGATCCAGGGCTTCGCGCACGGCCGCTAGTTTATCGGCCAGGCCGCGGTTTGCGGCATCAAATGAAGCAAAGAATTGCGCGCTCGTTCTGCCGTCTTTGAGGCTGCCTGTGCCCATGCCCTTTTCGTGCAGGGTTTTCATCGTCTGGAGCTTGTAATACGGCCGCTCGATAAGGAACAAGCCTTCCAGACAGTCGAACAATACGGCTGCAACAGCTTTCTTTTCTTCACGCCAGTCGGTAAAGCGCGGGGATTTGCCCGATGCCCGTGCCTGTCGCCACATATCCAAGGTGGAGCTTTGGCCACGCAGTTTGCCGTACGCTGCATCAAAGGATGCGCGCCTTTGTTCCAGTATGCCTGCGTATTGGTCTATGAGGACCACTGCCTGCCGAGCGAATTCCTCAAAGCTCTGTGTTTGCCAGTTCTGGCGATAGGCTGACAGGCCTGCAACGCCCGGGGTCGATGTGCTGAGCGCAGAGCTGGATGCACGCTGCACGGCTTGTCCAACTTCCGCACGCGCTGTGGAGCTGCCAGCCCGTATGGCCACGGCTCCTTCAAAGCACGACAAGAGCACGGTTCCGTCGGGTACTGTGTCTACGTAAAAAACGGTGCCTCGCACGCCCATAACGGTTTCCTCGGCAGCAACGTTAAAGCTTCCGTTGGCCAGTTTATCAACCTTTACGGCTATGGACCCGCTTAGCAGCTGCAGGGTGGTTTTGTGGCTTTTGTCTTCCAGCTCGCGGGTGTCGAAGTAGAATACGGTGTTCTCTGCCAGTTTGATGCTTGCGCCACCGGGTCGTCCGGCTCCAAGGTCTATTTCGGCTCTGCTGGCGGGCCCTGTCATGACCACGTCGTAGCGATTGACCACGTCGCCTATATCGATGCTCTGGCGGCCTGTACCGGCCCTTTGGACGCTTACCGTGCCCTGGGTGAATACTACTTCACCTATGGGCTTAAAGCTGGCTGCCGTGCCGGGGCTTGTTCCCCCCGTGCCGGGCAGCGTTGGGCTGGCTGCAGCCTCACCGCTTGGTGTAGGAGTCGACGTGCTGCCTGGGGTGCTTAGGGCGTTGCCCTGGGCGTTGCCCTGGGCGTTGCCCTGGGCTCCGCCCTGGGCTTCGCCTGTTGTGTCGCTTTGTGCAGCGCTGCCGGTAGCTGTGCCGCCGGGTGTTGCAGCAGGCTGGCTGTCCGTGCCCTGGCTCACTGTCGGGACAGCGTCGAATTGGCCAGATGGCGATGATAGTTGTCCGCTTGCGCTATCCGTTTTGGAACAAGAAAACATACAAACGCAGGCCGCAGCCGCAAGTAAAAAACGTTTCATGGTGTTACTCCGTATACCCGGTAAAAGTGGCTCACAGGGCATTGGTTTCCGAATTTTTCAGTTCAGGTACTCTTTTATGGTTTGAGCCATTGCGTACAGCTCTTGTGCCACCTGGGCGTTAAAGCTGTCTGCGGGGAAACTTCCGTCTGCGGCTGCTGTGCCTGGCTTAAGCCCTGTTAGTACCTCGATGCCTTCATCGATGCTGGAAACCGCCCAGATGCTAAACACGCCTTCCCGAACAGCGCGCAAAACTTCCGGCGACAGGGTTAGGTTAACCACATTCTGCCTGGGCACCATAACGCCCTGGGTGCCGGTAAAGCCGGCTTTTTTGCATATCTGGTAAAAGCCTTCTATCTTCTCGCTAACGCCGCCAACTGGCTGTATCTGGCCCATCTGGTTCATGGATCCGGTAACGGCTATATCCTGCCTAAGGGGCACACCGGCTATGGCCGACAAGAGCGCGTACACGGCGGTGCTCGATGCCGAGTCGCCCTCCACGGCCGTATAGCTTTGCTCAAAGCAAATCGAAGCGGACACGGCCAGCGGGAAGCGCCTTGCGTATCGGCTGCGCAAAAAGCCTTCCACAATGAGCACTGCCTTGTCGTATATCTCGCCGGACAGGCCGGATTCGCCTTCTATGTTGATGACGCCGCTTTCGCCCGGCGATACCTGCG
>JAKQNL010000143.1 GCA_029565815.1 Spirochaetota bacterium
AAGAGAATTTGGCCGAAATGTCCGGGGCTATGGCAGCGATGCGAGACCCTAAGCTTATCGAAGAGTTCTTGTACAGCTTGTTCACCAAGGCGGAGACAGACGAAATGGCAAAGCGTTGGGCCTTGGTTAAACGCCTGGCCGAAGGCGCTACCCAGCGTTCTATAGCATCGGAGCTGCATTTGTCGCTGTGTAAAATTACCCGCGGCTCCAGGGAGCTGAAACGGGACGGTTCTCCGTTCAAGGCTATGCTGGATGCCGCAGGCTATTCGCCGGAAGTGGAGCGGATCAAACCGAATCGCTCCTAACGCGCTTTCCCGTATGGGCGCAAGTTTACTGTAGGGTAACGCTTGTGATCACGATATCGGTTTTTGGCACATCCTGGTGGGGCATGCGGCTGCCGGTTGGCTGCTTTGCCATCGCGTCGAGCGTGTCCATGCCATCGATTACTTGTCCAAAGGCGCAGTAACCCCAGCCGCCTGCGTCTTTGGATCGATAGTCCAGGCGGGCGTTATCTACCAGGTTGATGAAAAACTGGCAGGTTGCGCTGTGCGGGTCAGAGGTTCGTGCCATGGCTATGGTTCCGCGCGCGTTGGAAATGCCGTTGTCGGCCTCGTTTTTTATGGGCGCACGGGTTTCTTTTTCCTTTAGTCCAGGCAGCATGCCGCCGCCCTGGGCCATGAAGCCCGGAATGATACGGTGGAATATGGTTCCATCGTAAAAGCCATCTTTGATGTACTGGACGAAGTTTGCGACGGTGGCCGGACTCTTGTCCGCGTACAGCTCGACAGAAAAATCTCCGAGGCTGGTCTTAAAAAGCGCTACTGGATTGGGCATGATTGGTTCCTTTCGTGGTTGATTAGGGTAGCATGACAAACAGGGCGGCCGCAACGCCGGTTTTTTAGCACGTGTTACGAAGATTTGGGATACTGCATAAGCAGTCTGTAGTGTTACGAAGCTTTGGGATGGGCTAGGCGTGCGACTACACCAATCAGTCCATGGAGTGTGTCGGGCTAGTTGTGGTTCAATAGATAGTAGTTAATTATATTTAAGATAAAGAGATAGATGAGAGCTATCCCAAAGCTTCGTAACACTAGGGTTTACCCCCATCGCTTTACATCGATGGGTCCTGTCTTTACAATGCGTACCCAGTAAGGAGACAACCATGACCAAAGTGCTATCCTTGGGCGGTTCTATTGTCGCCCCGCAGGGTCCGGATGCGGCCTATGTACGCGATTTTTGCGCACTCGCCTGCACCTGGCTGGCCGCGAATGCTGAACGTCGCCTTATCGTTGTGGTTGGCGGCGGCGGGCCGGCTCGCGAGTGGCAAAAAGCTTACCGCGACGCAAGTGGTCAGGCGGCTCAAGCCGATGCTCAGGACTGGATAGGCATCATGGCGACCAGGCTAAACGCCCAGCTGGTAAAAGCGTGTTTTGGCGCATTGTGTCCGCAGGATGTGGTTACCGATCCGTCGGCTGTCAGCGTGTTTCAGGGCCGGGTACTGGTGGCCGGTGGCTGGAAGCCCGGTTTTTCCACGGACTTTGATGCGGTGGTGCTCGCTCAACGTTTTGGTGCGCGGGAAATCGTCAACTTGTCCAACATCGCAAAAGTGTACACCGCGGATCCTAAGCTGGATCCTTCGGCGCAGCCCATAGATGCAATAAGCTGGGACGAGTTCCGCGCTATTGTGGGTGACGAGTGGGTCCCCGGTAAAAATGCTCCCTTCGATCCGGTGGCTTCTCGCCGTGCCCAGGAGCTTGGTTTGCGTGTAGTCTGCGCAGCCGGCAAAGACCTTGCAAACCTGGAGGCAATTTTGGACAATCGCGAATTTGTGGGTTCGACCATAGGGAAGCTCTAACAACCCAGTGGTTGTATGGTTCCCTGGTGTAGTGTTATGAAGCTTTGGGATGGGCTACTAGCAAGGCCATACAGATAAGGAATGTACACTGACGAGTGCAGATAATCTTGACGCAATCCATGCAATTCTTTCTGCCAATAAGAAATAGATGCTAGGTATCCCAAAGCTTCGTAACACTAGAGTCCCTTTGCGCATTATGGAGCCGTAGAGCTGTCGGCTATACCATCCAGTATTGCCTGGTAGCGCCTAGCGTAATCCTCTTTGCCCAGTTCGACCGCCAGGGCTAAAAGCGCTTTCAGGCAGCGTATGGCCTCGGTTTCCCTGTCCACCGACAGCCATAGGCCGAACGCTCGCCGGTACAGGTCAAATGCGACCGAGCTTTTTCTAGCTGCGATGTGCAGCTTCGCAAGCGCTTCCAGATCGGCGCCTATGCCCAGAGTGTTTTCCGCGAATTTATCCGCATCGAGGGCGAGGTTTGCCCACACAAGCGCGTCCTCAATATTTCCGCGCGCCCTAAACACTGCCGCAAGCACATAGCGGTTGGTACCAAGCTCCACCCAACGTTTCGCCCGCTCGTTCAAACCGGCAGCCTCGCGCAGGAACTGCTCGGCTTGTTCCAGCTGGCCGCGCGCCAGGGCTACCACGGCCCGGTTGTGCAACAGCACGGCAGCGCTTACGTCGCGCTCCGTGGCAAAGGGTACAGCTTCCAAAAACAGCCGCTCTGCCTCATCGAGCATGCCGCGGGCGTATGCAAGCTCGCCAAGGTTACTTAAACTTAACGCCATTGCTGGTTTTAGTCCGGCGGCCCGCGCGTCTTCAAGGGCATCTGTCAGTTCCCTGCTTGCGTCCTCCAGTCGGCCTAAGGCAAGGTAGGTCCGGCCCAGTGCGTTTCGGGAGGATAGCGAGCCGGCAATGTTGTCCACCGACAGATTTGCTTCCAGCGCGCTACCGTAATACTGCAAGGCCGAAGCATACTGCCCCGCAAAGAAAAAGCTGTCTGCCAGGCGGGTAAAGTCTGCGGCGTCGTTTTTAACGACAAGCGCTTCTCCTGTGCTTTTAGGGGCGCTGGAGCACGATAGAGTTAAAGCAATGAACAGAATGGCTGCAATGCCGACACAATGGGTGCGCATCAGAATTCTCCTTCACGCATGCTGCCATACAGCGACGGTTGGTCCATACGTTCGGTTACGCCACCTTTTATGAGCGGGTTGTTGCGTATGCCTTCCAGCACATCCTGGGCCTGCTTGATGGCTGTGCGCGTTTCGTTCAGCATGGCGGCGATTTTTGGCATTTCGCCGTTCAGGCTGGTAACGATGCCAGACAGGCTTTTTACCGCATCCTCGGTGCCGGCCATGATGGCCATAAGGCGCTTATACAGGGCGTTGCCGTCATCCAGTATGGTTGCGATAGAGCCTTTGGGATCCAGTAGCTTTGGAATCAGGCCGGTTGGGTCGCGTATAGCCTCGGTAGTGGCGGCCAGGTTATTACTTACCGCGTTCAGTTCGCCTAAAAGGCCGGACACCTGTTCTAGTATCGTAGCCATGCGAGCCTGCAGGTCGCCGACAATGCCATTTACGCCATCCATCGTGTCAGGCAGTTTTCCGGTTGCTGCTTGTATGTCGCTGACGATGGTTCCGAGTGGACCGGTGCTCTGGCCGGCAAGCGCTCGGTTAATTTCTGTTAACGTGCGATTTACGGTAACCACGGCTTTGTTGACGTTCTCAATGAGCGGATTCACGTTGGCCAACAGTCGCGTTATTGTGTCATCCTTCATCGGGATGTCGGCCAGCTCCTGTTCCAGTATCGCCTGGCCTTCCGCGCTTGCTGTGGATGGTATGAACGAGCCTTCCGCAAGCGGGACGCCGGCAAGGGCAAGGCCCGTTTCCGGATCGGTAAGTACTTGCATCGTAAGCGGATCTACCGGAGGCTTGCCAGGGTGGAACAACAGCGACGAGCCAAGCCCAATGGGCGAGACGGTCAGCTCCAGCACGGAATTTGCCACAACGAGAGGATAGTAGGTGTCGTATATATGGAACTGGGCGTCGACCATGTTATTTTCGTTTAACGAGATTTTGTCGATCTTGCCGACGGTAAAACCCTTCATCGTTATCGCGGTGCCCGGCGCCACGCCTGCAGCAGAACTGAAAACGGTGTGGAAACGGTAATCTTTTGCAAACCAGCGCTGGTTCATACCCACCAGAATTACGATGACTGCAAACAGCGCAAGCGCAATGATGATGAACAGGCCGACAATCTGGTCCATGTATTTTATCTTGAATTTCATACGTCTCCCCGTTGTGACATTTCGGAGCCTGCCTCAAAAGAGTCCGGTTCGGCGCAATCGCGGCTCCGCATCCTGCCGCCG
The DNA here is from genome assembly GCA_029565815.1 of Spirochaetota bacterium. Lineage (GTDB taxonomy): Bacteria > Spirochaetota > Spirochaetia > Treponematales > UBA12059 > JAKLIU01. The sequence goes on from JAKQNL010000143.1 coordinate 4,221, forward strand.
CGTGCTTTTAGCCTTGCTATGGACGAGCCCAGTGCGGCCTCCGCCCGGGCTATGGTCGCATCGTACAAACCGAAATCCAAAAGCGAACCGTCTTTCAGCACGCCTAGGTAGTCGGCAAAGCGGTACGCAAGCTCGGTATTATTGGTGACGGTTACCACCGTGACAGAAGAAGCTCGCAGCCTGTCCAGCTCAGCGAACAAGCGGTCCACCGCGTCTTCATCCAGGTTGGACGTAGGATCGTCCAGAAACACCAAGCTTGGCTGGTGTACGAGCGCGCGGGCTATGGATACAAGCTTTTGTTCGCCAGAGGACAGCTCCGCAGGACGTACGCCCATGGACTCGGTGTACCCAAGGCGAACTAGAATGTCGCGGCATGTTTCTGCAATTTGGCTTTCGGACATCCAGTTGCGGTGTACCCGTAGCGGCATGGCTACGTTGTTCAAGATTGACTGGTTCGCCCACAGGGCTGCGTCCTGGAACACAAAACCACTGCGCGAACGGAACGCGATCTCGTCGCGCGGATTGAACTTGGCCATGTCGCGACCCACGACCAGAACCGTACCTGAATCCGGAACCATAAGACCTGCCGCTGTTTTTAAGAGCGTGCTCTTGCCCGATCCAGCGGCACCAAGCACCACGCTCCATTCGTTTTCCGGAAAGGCAAGGCTCACATCGGTAAGGATGCGAAATCCGCCGGAAGACGCGGAGATTCCAGCGAGCTCCAGAGCCGGGATGCGGGCGGTGTTTGTTTCATGCATATTGCATGAGGGTGACGATAACGTCGGCAATGATGATAAGCATAAAGCTCTGTCCTACGGCCCTGATGCCTGCAACGGGAATTTCCGTGCTGGCACGATTTACGGAAAAGCCCTGGTATGTAGCGACCACCGATACTACCACGCCAAACACCAGCGCTTTAGACATACCCGACAGCACATCCGCCATGGTGAGCGCGCCCAGAAGGCTGGACAGGTATTCGCCTATGGGCATGGGTTGTATGAACTGCACCACGGCATACGAACCTAAAAGCCCGAAAATGTTAAAATACACAGTGAGGATAACCATGGATACCAGCACCCCGATAAAACGGGGCACCACCAGGTAGGAGATTGGATTGAGACCGACAGCCATATACGCTTCGATCTCATGGTGTACCACCATGTTGCCAAGCTCGGTGGCTATCGCCGTGCCGGAGCGGGCGGTGATGACGAAGGCTGTAAGGAGGGGGCCAAGCTCCCGCGTGATCACGATGATCAGG
>JAKQNL010000153.1 GCA_029565815.1 Spirochaetota bacterium
TCCATGCTGTCGGACGTGATAAAAGGCATGACCATACGCGACGCGTACAACATCAAGCCTGAGGACATAGCCACTCGCCTTGGAGGCCTGCCGGACAACAAGATCCACTGCTCGGTGCTTGGCGACAAGGCCCTGCGCGCCGCCATTGACAACTACCTGGAAAAAACCGGGCGGGCGGGAGCCTTCAGGAACGAGGGAGCCAAGATTGTGTGCACCTGCCTTAATATTTCGGACCGCGACATAGAGGAAGCGGTCAAGCAGGGCGCCCGCGACTGGGAAGGTCTCCAGGAACGCACCAAGATAGGTACCGTGTGCGGCGGCTGCCGCAAGGAGGCGGAGGAGCTTTTGCACGACTACGTCCACATTTTTGGGGACTAGCGGCGGGAGCGCCCTTCTCAGCCGCCGCGCGTTGGGCCAACGGCTCAGCAAGCGGCGTATTGTGGATACGACCATCCTCGCGTATAGTAGGTAGCACAGCGGCGTGACGAGCGCGCCGGCCCGAACCCCTGTCGTCAACCGGTGGAGCCTACTATGAAAACCCGTATAGTCGTCCTGATCCTGGCGCTTGTCCTGAGTTCAGGGGCCTTACTATCAGCCCAGGACAGATTTTTCACTCCGGTCAATGAAGGCTGGCGCTTCACCTTGGGCGACGATATGGCCTGGGCGGATCCTGCCCATGACGACTCGGGCTGGGAAGCCGTGAGCCTCCCGACCAGGTTAAAGCTATCCGGGGCCGGGCAGTATTTCTGGCTGCGGGCCGAGCTTGCCGTGCCGGGCGAGCTGTCCGGCACGAATGTGTGGTTCGAGACGGGCAAGGCCATGTCTGCCTTTGACTTGTATGCCGACGGCGTGTACCTAGGCACTCGTGGGCGGCTTCCTCCGGAGTACTACTCCCGGCCTCAGGCAAACCAGACCATACTCATACCGGCAAACCTCCTGGAAGACGGTTCGGTGACCATAGCGCTCCGGTGCTACTACAACGGCTCGGAGGCCTATTTCCCGGGCTTCAGGCTGGTCGACGACCGCCAGTCCGAATTCGTCATGCACCTCCAGAACCTGTTCAACATGCGGGTGTACGTGATCCTGGCCGTACTCTGCCTGTTCCTTGGCGCGTATTTCATATCGCAGTTCATATCCCGGCCGGATGACAAAGCCAGCATTTTCTTTGCCCTGTCGCTCTTGTTCATAGCCATTTACTTTTACGACATGGGTGCCGAGCGGGTATTGGTTGACCCCCTAGTGCAGCGAGCGGTCGGCAGGGCTTCCCTGAGCGTTTCCATAGGCTTCTTGATGCTGTTTCTCATGAGTTTTTTCAAGTCTCCGGGCTATAAATTGGCGACGATACTGGTGCCCGCAGATATAGCCGTGTTCGGTCTGGCTTTCATGCTCAACGCCCACGACGACAGCGCCATAGACTTTGTGTTCAACCTGAGCCTTGGGCCCATTTTCCTGGTGGTCATCCTCGGCGTGCTCATAGTCCTCAGGGCGGTCAAGCTCAAGCAGAAAGACGCATGGCCTATCTTTGTGGGCCTTATCGTGGGCGTGGGTTTTGGGGTGCACGATATAATCTACCAGGTCACCGGTAACGATCCCTTTGCCTGGCTGCAAGGCTTCACGTTCTTTTCTATAGACCTTGCGGTGTTCGTGGCCATGGCGTCGCGGTCTTCCAGGTTCCAGCGCGAGCTGGACGGCTACATGCGCGAGACGTCGGAACAGCGCGACCGGCTGAGCAGCCTGGTGGCCAGCGCGGAAAAACTGGCTACCGATACGTCAGAGCTGGCCAAGGCCCTGGACTCGGCCGTGGCCGGCATGGCCTCGTCGGCGGAAAGCTCGGCGGAGGAAGCCAAGGCCATA
>JAKQNL010000166.1 GCA_029565815.1 Spirochaetota bacterium
TACCCACTCCATGGGCGGGTTCCACGATAAGCTCAGCTTGTTTCTGCCCGGCTGGCTGGCTACCGAAACCAGGGCAAGGAATTTTGGTATGTAGCTTGCTGTTTCCGACGGTAGGGCTCCGCGGGCGCGCAGTTCCCAGTAATCACGCAGCCCGGTGGACGCGATGGCTCTATCCATGGCTCCGGCTCCGCAGTTGTACGCCGCCAGCGCAAGGAGCCAGTCGCCGAAGCGCTCGTAGTTCCACATGAGCTTACGCAGCGCGCCATCGGTGCTTTTCATGAAGTCGCGCCGTTCATCCAGCCAGTCGTTAATGCGCATGTCATAGCCGCCTACCGAATTGCGCATGAACTGCCACAGGCCAGAGGCACCGGATTTGCTCACCGCTTTTGCAGAATACTCGGACTCGATGAATGGCAGATAGAACAGTTCCTTGGGCAGGCCGTAGTGGCGTATGCGCTCCTGAATGTAGGCCGCGTAGGGCAGACTGCGCTTGGCTATGGTTTCTATCCAGGATTTGCCGCCTGGGCTTAGGTAGGCCGCGCGGAATTTCTCAAACTGACTTTCGCCCCAGGGTAGGGCAAGGCCTTCCTGCGGATGAAAGCCCTGGTGTATGAAAACCGGGGCGGTTTGCTCGCGTGCTTCCGGCTGGGGGCTGTGGCGTAGGGGCCTGCCCATGGCGGGGCTTGTATCTTGGGCTGTAAGCGGGCCGGATGCACATAAGGCAAGCAGGGCAAACAGATATGCCCTGCGTCGAACAGGGCGGGTCATTGCAGTTTCTCGCCGAAGTATATGCCTGCCCATTCCCAGCGGCCGTGCACTTCCGGGTCGGCCGGGAAATCTATCTTGCGGAAATACAGGTACCAGGTTGGCAGGCGCTCGGTCCAGCCGGTGGTGCGTAAAAATGCCTCGCGGGCGTTGGAACTGGGGTCGAGTTTATCCGCATAGCGGACGCGGCCGGGCATGAAGGCGCCAAGGTCAAACTGCACTTGGCTGTTGCCGTCGTCCCGGTCTTGGTTCCAGCTCATGGCAAAAAACCCAACCTTTGCGCGCAGGCGGGACAAGCTTCTGGAATCGCCTGCATCAAAGGCCTTGCGCACCAGGCCTAAAAGTTCGTCCAGGGTATCAAAAGCCCAGTCCTTTTTGGTGGTTGCAAGATCGATGAAGGACCGGGCGTACTGGGTGGCATCGGGGTAGCCAGGAATCTCGCTGTCAAAATACGGTAAAAAGCGCCGGTATGCGTCGATGGCGGATTCCCACTCGCCGGTCGCCTCGTATTCGGTTCCCAAAAGGAATAATTCCGCGCCCATGTCCACGCGGTCCGGAAAGCGGCTTATCAGTTCCCGGCGATAGTCTATCCTGCGCCCTGGGTCCGCAACGAGCGTTAAGAGCCTGCGCAGGCAGACGTAGTGGATGGACTCGCCGCCTATTTCCAGGTCTGCGTAATTTTTCACGATGCGGTCGAAATACAGCACGGCAATGCTGTCTGCGCCTTGCAAAGCGTATGCGTACGCGATGGACAACAGGTGACGGGCGTTGTATGGACCGTCTGGATTGCCGGCTACCTCGTCGGCCAAAAAGGATACCAGCCTGCCTAACTGGTTCTGGTCCATGAAGAACGAGGAAATTTTGTGGGTTACCGCAAAACGTTCGTCGATGCTCAGGTTGCCGCTGTCCAGGAGGTTAAACAGGGCTTCCATGCGCTTTTGCTCCTGGCCGGAGCCTTCCAGGTAGTATGCGTGGGGAGACGAGCAGGACACGATGACAGCCGCCAAGGCGACAGCCGGGAAGAAGGCTTTCCGCATCGGCCGGACTATACCATGCAGGTTTTACCGTTGGCAAGCTCGCATCTTGTCGATACACTAGAGGTATGCGCCCTGTGCGGCGCATCAATTGAAGGCGACCGACGGTCGGGGAGCATGATGAAAGCCGAAAGCCACGCTACCAGAACTACCTTGTTTCATCTTGCCCTTGGCCTTGTTATCCTGGGAGCCGCCTTTCTGGCGTGGACCACCAAGAGCCTGAGCCGAAGCGCGCAGCTGTGGCCGTTTGTTGCCCTGTGGCTGGGCATGGCCGCCGCATACCATTCCATGAACTCGCAAAAAAAATTCCGGGTTTTGTTCCCGGCAATTACCCTGGCGCTGGTTGCCCTTGTTGTGCTTGTCGCGCTTTTCGCCCGTTTGCACTTGCGGGATTATTGGCCTTTGTTCGTCATAGCCGCCGGGCTTGGCCTGTCGTTGTCCGGCTGGTTTTCCTACCATAGGCTTAACGCAGGCTACCTGGTACCGTCTCTGGCCTTTATCCTGCTTGGCTGTATCTTTCTGATATTTTCCTTCGGATTCAGTTCCATGAGCTTTAGGATGTTCATAAGCCGCTGGTGGCCTACGCTGTTCCTGGCCGCAGGCATTATTCTATTCGTGTTGTATTTTCTCATGAAAGCCCTGGGCCCGGTTGCCAAAAAAGGCGGAGACGGACAGTGAGACGCGCGCCGGGCCATCCAGTTTGGTCGGCCCTGTTTGTACTACTTGCGCTGATACCGCTCTCGTGCGTCAGCGGTCCCGCTACCCGTCCGGGAACCAGCCTTAAGCCGGTTTCCGGCGCACTCAGCGAAGCTCAGTCCAGCGCGTTACGCATCGAGGCTCTGTTGGCAAACGGTTCTCCGTCGGCCATCCAGGAGGCCCAGGCGCTTGCTCAAAGCTCCACGGCACTGGCCAAGGACGAAGCTGCAAGCTACGCATGGGTTGCGTACGAGCTTGCCCGGCTGGTTTATCCTGAACTGGTCGGCACCAGTTCCTCTGCAGGAACTCCGCCGGATAGCCTGCTCGTTAAGGCGTTTATCGATGCGCGTAACGGCCGATTGTCCGGCGCGGTTCATGCGGGCCCATTGTACGAAATGCTGCCGGTGCTTGGCGTATTCCGGTTAAAAACCCCGGCGGTCAATAGCGCAGCCCTTTCTGCCGCCGAGCGCTTTTCCGCATACGGCATCACGTCGGCCCTGGTTCAGCTTGCAGTAGGAATGGCCCTAGAGCGCTCGGGCGACCGCGCCGGACCCCTGGCTGCCTTTGGACAATCCATGGCTAGCGCATCGGACTGCTACCCGGCTGCTTTGGCAAAAGCCAAGCTCCTGGGCGATACCGGCATGGCTGCCGAAGCCCTTACTATCCTTTCTGCCCTTCCGGCTTTGGTAAAAGAAACGGCAGCCTATAGGCGAGCCTATGCGATGGCCTTGTATTCCGCCGGCCGATGGACGGAAGCCATGCCGCTTATCACCGCGGTATTGATGGACGACCCCCTGGATTCCCGCTTTATGCTGATACGCGCTCACCTGCTTATGGAAAACAAGGAATACCGCCAGGCGTCCCCGCTCTTGGACGCATACGCGGGCGTAGACCCCAACGACAGACTGTACCTGTTGCTGCGCGCCCGCCTGTCCATGGAGCACAACAAGGACAGGGGAGCCGCCCTTTCCGCCCTTCGTCGAGCTTTGGAACGCTATCCTAAGGATGTGGACACCCTGGTGTACGCGGCCGAACTCTTGTGGGCCGGAAACGCGTCGGAGCGCAGCGAGGCCGTCGTCTTTGCCGGCACCGCACTCAGCCTAAAACCTGCCAATGAGCGGGCGCTCAAGGTGCTGTTATCGGCGGATCTAGCCTCCGGCGACGCAAAAGCCGCAGCCGCCAGGGCAGATGCAATACTTGCAGCATCGCCGGCTTTCCAAGACTACTCGCTGCTCCTGCGTGCATACCGGCAGGCCGGCAGGCTGGACGACGCCGCCAAGATGGCCCGGTCATGGCTTGCGCGCGATCCAGTTTCCGAAGAAGCTAACCTTGCCTGGCTTAGCCTGCTCATCGATCGGTCGGAAAAAAGCGCGGCAAGCGAACTGGTTACCCGCCTTTTGTCCGGCAAGGGCTCCTCGTCGTACCGATCGGCCTTGTACTTCCAGCAATCCAGGCTGCAGACCAACGATGACGCGGCCCTTGCTTCGCTCCGTTCTGCTTTGGTCGAGAACGGCATGAACCTTGACGCATTGGTTGCCACCTACGATCTGTACTTCAAAAAAGGCGACCTGCAGCGGGCTCGATTCTACTTAAAACAAGCGTTGACCGTTGCTCCGGACAGGCCTGACCTGGCCATGCGCCGGGACGCTCTTGCCCAGCTCGGTGTGGCCATACCGTGAGCCGCAAGGCTTGCCCGGATGCGGAACTGCTAGACTTGCTATACCGGCGCTACAACGACCTGCGCTGGCTCAGTCCCGATCCTTTGGAGGTGGTGCTGGAGTACCGCCGCCCGGCGGACCAGGAGCTGGCAGCCCTTGTGTGCGCCTCCCTTGCCCTGGGTTCGGCTCCCCTCATCGTTAAAGCCGCCCGCCATGTTTTGTACACCGTATCGGGAAAATCTGGCGGCTTGGTTTCCGGCCCTTCCTTGCGCTCGATAGTTTTATCCAAAGGCAGCGACGGGCTATTGGCCGCACTGGACGGTTTTCGTTATAGATTTTTTACCGGCGCCGATATTGCCGCATTGCTGTACGCGGCTGCATCGCTTTCCAAACAGCACACAAGCCTAGAGTCGGCTTTTTTGGCCGGCTTTGCCACGGGCGACAGCGATTACGTAAACGCGGCATCCGCATTTGTGCGAGCTTTGCGTGATGCATCCCCCTGGCCTTTCAAAACCAGCCTGCTTCCCGATCCGCTGGACGGCTCGGCTGCAAAGCGCACCTTTTTGTACCTGCGCTGGATGGTGCGCTCGGACTCGGTGGATCCCGGAACTTGGAAGCGAGCCGAACCGTCCAGGCTCATCGTGCCCCTGGACACCCACATGGCGGCCGCCTGCAGACGGCTTGGCTTTCTTAGCCGCAAGAGTACGGACCTGGCTGCCGCCCGCGAGGCTACCCTGTCGCTGAAAGCTTTTTGCCCACACGACCCGCTGCGCTTCGATTTTTGCATGACGCGGCCGGGCATACACCCGGAACTGGACCCCGACGAGTGTTTTGGCTGACCACACGGCGCTAGGCGCGCTTGCCTTGCAAAGCCCATTCGGCATACTATATGGCTAATTACTCGCCGAGGAGATTTTCATGACACAGGACCAAATCCCAGCCGCCGACGCGCGGGATGAGGACGACGATGCGCGGAGCTTGAGCGAACAGCAGCTGGTGCGCCGTGAAAAACTGGCCAAACTTCAAGCCCAGGGCCGCGATCCGTTTGCCATGCTTACCTGGAACCAGAGCCATCATTCGGTGGAGATAAAACAGAACTTCGAGCAGCTGGAAAACAAGGATGTGTCCGTCGCCGGCCGCATCATGAGCTTCCGCGATATAGGCAAGGCCGCGTTCATAGACCTGCAGGACAGGGACGGCCGCATACAGCTGTACCTGAACGCCGAACAGCTTGGCCCCGAGCAGTATGCGGAAATAAAAACCTGGGATGTCGGCGATATAGTTGGCGCGGAAGGCTACGTGTTCCGCACCAAGCGCGGCGAAATTTCCGTGCACGCAAAGCGCCTAGTTCTTTTGACCAAAGCCCTGGAGCCCCTGCCGGAAAAATTCCACGGCCTAAAGGATCCGGAAATCCGGTATCGGCGCCGCTACCTGGACCTGATCATGAGCCCGGAAGTAATGGAAACTTTCAAGAAGCGCACGCTCATCATTAGGGCGATACGGGAATTCCTGGACAACCGGGGTTACATCGAAGTGGAGACGCCCATCCTGTCCACTATCGCATCCGGCGCGGCGGCCAGGCCCTTTGTCACCAAATCCAACGCCCTCAACCTACAGCTGTACCTGCGCATAGCCACCGAGCTGTATCTGAAACGCTGCATTGTGGGCGGCATGGAACGCGTGTACGACATGGGCAAGAACTTCCGCAATGAGGGCATAGACATACGCCACAATCCGGAATTCACCATGATCGAGCTATACGAGGCATACACCGATTACAAGGGCATGATGGAACTGTGCGAAAACCTGGTGGCCTACGCCGCCCAGAAAGTGTGCGGAGCTACCAAGCTCAGTTACCAGGGCACCGAAATTGACTTTACTCCGCCTTGGCGCCGCCTTACCATGAGCGACGCGGTAAAGGAATACGGTGGGATAGATTTTTCATCCGTCCGTACCAACGAGGAAGCCCAGGCTTTGGCCAAGGAAAAAGGCTTTGAGCACGAGCTCAAGAAAAAGCTAAAAGACTGCACCAAGGGCGACATCCTGAACGCGGCCTTTGAGTTCTATGCCGAAGAGCACCTGATCCAGCCAACGTTCATCATGGACTACCCAACGGAAATTTCTCCTTTGACCAAGCAGAAACCGGGCGACCCGACCATGACCGAGCGCTTTGAGGCATTCGTGTACGGCCGCGAGATTGGCAACGCATACAGCGAGCTCAACGATCCCATAGTGCAGCTGGACCGCTTTACCCAGCAGTCCAAGGAACGCGAACTGGGCGACGACGAGGCCTATCAGCTCGATGAAGATTTTGTAGCAAGCCTGGAAGTGGGCATGCCACCCACCGGTGGCCTTGGCATAGGCATAGACCGCATCATCATGTTCCTCACCGACGCATACAGCATCAGGGACGTGATACTGTTTCCCACGATGAAACCTAATAGCTAATTGTTCCGTGAAATCAGACCACGGAG
>JAKQNL010000193.1 GCA_029565815.1 Spirochaetota bacterium
AGGAAAAAGAAGCCTTGTTAAGAGAAATACACCACCGAGTGAAAAACAACCTGCAGATAGTATCCAGCCTCCTATCGATCCAGGCAGACCGCTTCCGGGACACCTATGACCGCGCCCTGTTCGCCGAAAGCCAAAGCCGCATCAAGGCCATGGCCCACGTGCACGACCAGCTGTACCGCAGCGGGGATTTTTCGTCGATACCCGCCAAGGAGTATATCGAAGACCTACTCGGCGAGCTGTGCTTAGCCTACGCCCCCGGTAATAGGGAACGGTGCACAAGTTCCTACTGCGTACAATCCGACGGCTCCGCCCTGCCCCTTGACCTAGCGGTTCCATGCGGCCTGCTCATTAACGAACTGGCCACCAATGCATTCAAGTACGCATTCGGCCCGAACGGGGGGAATGTTTTAGTAACGGTATGCACGAATGCAGATGGCGATCTAACAATATCCGTGGAGGACGATGGGGCGGGCTTTCCGGAAGGATTTGACGCGGCCAAATCTGGCGGCATGGGTTACACCATTATCGGCGCTCTCATCCAGCAGTTGGGCGGCACCTTGGAACTTGGCCGCTCATCCTCCGGCGGCGCGTCGATCACGTTCCGTGTTCCCCAGGCCAAACACCAGGAGCAGGAAAAAGCCCAGGCTCAACCGTAACTGTGCAAACCAGGCAACAGGTAATTGACCCCGAAAAACGTGAACACGGTGCACAAAAAGCCAATAACCGACACAACGGACGGCAAAGAATCTTTGCGTTTTTTGTTAAGCCGAATATGCAGATACAGGGTGTACACCAGCCAGCTTACCAATGCCCAGGTTTCTTTAGGATCCCAGCTCCACCAACGCCCCCATGCTTTTTGGGCCCATATCGAGCCAAAAACCAACGCACCGCTTGTAAAAAAAGCATAACCAATAGCGATCATGGTATAGGTAATCCTATCGAGCGAATCCCGCTTGTCCCTACTTTTTATGACAAGGAACATGATGGATGCGACAAAACCGGAAACGAAAAAAGCTTCTCCTATAAACGAAAAGCTTACATGCAAAAGAAGCCAGCCAGAACGCAAAGCCGGTATTGGGCTAAGAGCTTCTTTGGGCAAAAGCGGTGAGCTGGCCACAGCCATGATAACGATCGCCACGAATACCGAGCCAAATGCAGCTCCGCGGACAAAGGGAATGCGCTTTTGTATGCGAGCCAACAGCACGAGGGCGGTAATAACGGATGCATAAAACAAAAGGGATTCATAGGTGCTGGTAAGGGCGACAAAGCCGATCTGCATGCTGCGCAGCGCGAGCGACGCAAAGGCACACAAAGAGGAAAGACCCAGCGACCATGGCGATACCCTATCGAAGGCAGCATCTTTTCGGAACAAGTATAGCGCCATTACAAGCGCGGATACAATGCAGGCAACAAACGATATACTGGCCAAAACCTGGGAAAGATTCATGCCGCGTCCTTGGCTTTCTGGATGAAGGTCATAGAAATTCCTACAGTAATAAGTAAATAAGCCAGTACTACAAGGAAAAATGCGGAATCTTTAACAACGGCGAGCGTGCTGGCCATGCGCGTGTCTAAACCTATCATGCGTAACGATACAAGCTCTTCTCCAACACCTAAGCGCGCGATGCGCTCACCGTGGCTGTCCGAAACCTGGACTAGAGCAAGAACCCGACCCTCTCCGTCAGCGTGTGCGCCAAGATAGCGCACACGTATATCAGACAAGACAAGCTCTTTTCCGGGCACAAGATTGTACTGCCCATCCGGTCCATCCAGTCTCAGAACCGGAATCTCGCGGTACGCTGACTGATACACCGTAAAGCCGGAATAGCGCAAGGGTTTATTCACTTGTATCTTATAGCCTTTGCTAGCACTCTGGCCGGATTTTCGCAGCTCAACAAGCGATACCCACGCCTTTGGCCTACCGTCATCATAGCGCTCGTATTGGAAATCAAGCAAACTAAGTGTCGAACCATCTGGCAGCTGAACCGAATCGCCTGGGATGAGCTCTACCGCGCCTTCTGTACGCCCGACGTAGGATAGCGTTGATCCAATAATGAGCAGCATAAGACCACAATGGAGTATATCCGGACCAAAACGCTTTCGGCCTTTTTTCTTTATTTCGCGCACAAAGCGCTTGGCCGTACATGCGGATAAGTTTGCAAAAAACAAAAAGCCCGGAAGAATGAAGAAAGCGGAAGAAAAAAACATGGTAAAGCCACTGCCCACCAGGAGCTTGGATACAAACGATGGATACATAGCAGCATAGGCTTTTGCTTCCAAGCCTTGCGGCACAAAGCTTGCCAGGATACTTGCACTAGCCAAATATACAAGCAACAGTTTTGCCAAACGCATAGAGCTTATAAACATTAAAAATAGTTTCAAAGCCTACCCTCACCTGTAGGCACAGACTACGGCCTAGCAAGCCGGGCAGTCAAGCAATTTC
>JAKQNL010000202.1 GCA_029565815.1 Spirochaetota bacterium
TTTGCCTACTTCGACGAGCGTATGTACAAGCGCGCGTTCGCATCGGGAGCCACACGCCTGCTGGCGCGCTTCACCGACCGGATACGAACCTGTTTTACCATGCCGGAGTTCGTGAATGTTATCCGCGAGGACCTGGAAAAAACCCTAGACGCGTCCGCCGTGCTTATCAAAAGCAATACCTGGGACGCCGTGTACACAAGCCCAACGGCATTAACCAGCGACCCGGGCCTCCTCACCGTACTTAAAAAGAATTTCCGCGAGCTGTCCGAGGGCATAGGCTACCTCGACGATAAATTCAGCCTGACCATATCCAAGAAAACCGCGCGCGGCATTTTCATATTCTGTAAAGGCTACTACCTGTTCATATTCGCCCGCTCCTGCGCGCACGTGGACCCGGACGCATACCGCATCCTGTATGGCGAAATACAGATTTTCTTCGACCGCGTGATTACGGTATCCCGCCTGTTCCAGATAGCCGCCCTGTCCAAGGAATGGCGGCTTATCGCAGAAACCCAGAAAACCTTCTTGCCGGCCGTGTTGCCCGAGCATCCTAAGCTGTCGCTTGCCGCTTACTTTAGGCCGCTCGTAAACGTATCCGGCGATTTTTACGACGCCATACGCATAGACGACGACCGCACCCTCCTGGTTATGGGCGACGTGTCCGGCAAGGGCCTAGGCGCGGCCCTCGTCATGGGCATAGCCATCAACACCATACGCGCTTCCGCGGACAAAGCGGACTTGCCCGCCCTCATACGCAAGGTGGACAACGCGATACGCGAGATGGGCTTTGAGGACAAGTACACCGTGCTGTTCCTGGGCGTGGCCGACATGAAAAAGCACACGTTATCATATATAAACGCAGCCCTGCCCGACCAATTCCTCATAGTAAAAACCGTGCGCGGAACCGCGGTAAAGCGGCTTGAATCCAACCAGGGCATCGTGGGCCTCGTGCCCATCAATGAGATCGAAGTGGAAGAAGTGGAACTGCGCACCGAGGACGTGATCATCCTTTCCACCGACGGTTTGACCGAACTGGAAAACGAAGACGGCGTGCAGCTGGATCAGTCGCCGGAATGGCAGCGCATCATAGAAAGCGCTCACGAGCTGGATCCGGAAGGTCTGGTGGAACGGCTGGCGACACTCGGTGAAACCTACGTGGGCAAAAAAGCGCTCCGGGACGACATAACCATTCTCGTGGCCAAGGTAGGACGCTTATGGGACTGACGATTTTCACATACCTGTCCACGGCCATCATCATCATTATGGCCTTCCGTATCCGTTCCAGGGGCAGAAAGCGCGATGTGGCCATATACCGCATCGCCGCCCTGTGCACCGCCATCTACGGAGGCCTGCAGGCAAGCGGATACCTGCTTGCCGCAGACTATACGGATACAGCACTCACGTTGATACGCTGGGCCGGAGCTTTCGCCTCATTCAGCTACCTGGCTTTTTTCCGCCTGTCGCTTACCTTCCCCTACGGCCGCAAGCTGGCAGGGGTGGATGTGCTGCTTTTCGTCCTAGCGGGACTTTCCGCCTGGCGTTTTGCAGGAACGGGCGATTATCTGGAAAGCGTCCGGCGCGTGCTCCTGGAGTTCATACGCTTTGAAGGCCCTCGCTTCAAACTGTACGGCATGCTGAGCGCCGGCTTGGGGCTTGTATCCGCTGTCATTCTGTGGATACGCGCGCTGTTAATAAAAAGCCGCGTGTACCGCCAGCAGGCCTTCCTCATGTCGGCGGGCATTATCGCGTCCGTTCTGTACGGATACATGGTTTCCCTGTACCTGCCATCCGGAGGCGCAACAACCATATACCCGATAGGCAGCCTGGGCGGTCTTTTGGCCGTGCTGGCGGCCGCATACGCGTTCTCGTCCACCCGCCTGTTCCATCTGCCGTCATTAAGCAAAACGCTCGCATCCCAAATGGCCATGATAGCCGTATTCGGCATTCCGCTGGCGCTGCTTGCGGGCATTCTGCTGCAATTCCGCCTGTCCATACCCGTCGTGCTGGTAACCCTCAGCATCGCGGCCTTCCTCCTGCTCGGCAGGGGCGCGGACCGTTTCGCGTCCAAGCGTTTCGGCACGGCGCGCAACGAGGAAGCCCGTGAGGAAATAGAGGCAGATATAGCGCACCTGGACCTGTCGCTCGGCCGCGAGGCCGTGCTCGCCTCGTTATCCACTATCCTGTCGGAACGCTTCGGCTCGCTGTGGTTCTGGATGCTGTCCGAAGACGACGCAGGCGGCCTGGTCCGCGTGTTTCCCGGCGAAGAAGAAAGCACCGTGGTTGGAGCCGGCTCGCCCGTACTGGAGCCGCTTACATCACTGGAACGCCAGGTTATCCTAAAAACCGACGTGGTAGCCGACCCGGCATTCGCCGCGCACAAAGCAATACTTTTAGAATTCTTCGACGCACTGGGAGCCGAGGCCATCATCCTTGCAAAAGAAGGCCGCAGGATCATCGGCTTGTTCGCGCTGGGCCCGAAACGATCCGGCGCAGACTACAGCGCACTGGACTACGACGCATTCATGGCCATCCAAGGCAAGCTGTTCGTGGTCGCATATTACGTTCGGCACGTTGCCCGCGAGTCGCTCTTGGCCACGGTGGAAAAAGAAATAGGCCTAGCCGACCAGATCGTACGCGCCGTCCAGGAAACCATCGATCCTATCCGCTATCCGGGTGTGGATGTTTCCTATATATGCCAGTCCACCAGGCAGCTTGGCGGCGACCTGTACGACTCGGTTAAAATTTCTGAACATCGGTGGTTCTTCGTGGTAGGCGACGTGTCCGGCAAGGGCCTTAACGCTGCCATGTCCATGGTCATCCTAAAATCCATGATACGAACCCTCCTGCGCGAGGAAAAGGACTTCGTAAAGCTGGTATCCCGCACCAACGCATTCATAAAAGAACAGCTGCCCCGAGGCACGTTCTTCGCCGGGGTGTTCGGCTTCCTTGCGCTGGACAAAGGCTCGGTATATTTTATTAACTGCGGCATACCGGCGGTATTCTTTAAGTCTCCGGGCCTGGACACGGTCATCGAGGTGCAGGGCGAGGGCAAGATGCTCGGTTTCGTGCGCAATCTGGAGCCATACCTGAAAACCAGGAAGCTTGCACTGCCGGCCGGATCCAGCCTGGTAATTACCACGGACGGCATCGTGGAAGCGGAAAACGTACGCGGGGAGCGCTACGGAAAAGAGCGCATGGTGCGCATTCTGGCCGAAAACAAAGGCGCAAACGCGAACGACACCATAGACGCAATCATCAAGAGCGCTACTGCGTTCACCGACGGAAAACTTGAGGACGACGTAACCGTCCTGGCCATCAATTACAGTGGCCGCAAGGGAGGCACAGCATGACTGGCATTAGCGTAGAGCCAAGCCAAAAGGGCAAATTTACGGTCCTGACGGTTCAGGGCCCTATCAACAGCTACACGTTCACCGAGCTGCAGGAAAAGGCCATGAACTATGCCGGCAAGTCCGACCTGGCCATAGACCTGTCCGGCGTTAGCACCATGACCAGCGCGGGCATCGGGGTAATTCTTGCAGCCATAGAGGACGCGGAAGCCGCGGGCAAGCGCATTTTCATCGTGCAGCCATCAGAGGTAGCGCGGCTGGCCATAGAATCCACCGGCTTCGGAGACCGCTTCCCAACCGTGGCCACCATGAAGGATCTGCCGGCCTAGCGCCGGCGAACAGCAATGAGCCACGATAGCCAGCGGTCTTGTTCCTGCGCGCAGTCAGCAGGAGTATCCTCCTCTTTGGTAGCCGAAGTCCGGCTGCCGGGCGGGACACAAGCCATTGGTGCATACGACAAATTTCTTGCAGGCATTCCGTTTCTGTCCGACAGGGAGCGCTGTACCCTCACGATAGCCGGCGACGAGGTGGTGGACAACCTGGTTACCCACGGAGAGGTTGGCCAGGCCGGCATCCATGTGCGCATACGTAAAACCGCATCCTGTATCCTGTTCATGGCGCTGGTGGAAAGCCATGCAAGCTTTCGCGAGTTTGCCCAGCGTTTCAAAAACGGACTACTGCCCGGGCCTCGCTTTAACAAGCACCTGGGCCGGTGGCACGGTCTTGGGCTTACCATGTGCAGGAATCTATGCACGCGCATCGTGTACCGCGCTGGCGAATATACCGACCGGGTGTTTCTGGAGTTCAGAACCGATCCTGGCTCATGTACTGACTAAGGGGAACCTGTCGTTTTCGGCTGAAAGCCCGGTGTGTAAAAAAAGGACCGCGTAGTGCGGCCCTTTTCTTTCGCATACAGACGCTATCAGCCCTGTCCGGTGAGCGCGCGCACATAGTGCAGGCGGCCGTACAGCTCCGGGTTATCGGAATTACGGCGGGCAAGCCTGCCCTTCAGTTCCGTTAGCGATCCTACCTTTCGGCTGTCCATCCAGGTTTTCATCTCATCGAGGATAGTGCCAAGCACCTCGTAGCCCTTTGCGTACATCGCGGAACATATCTGAACGGCACTTGCACCAGCCGCTATCAATTTGAGCGCCGTGGCTCCGTCATACACGCCACCGGATGCGCACAGTTCCAAACCGGTGCGGCCTTCCAACAGGGCTATCCAGCGCAGGCTTTCATGGTACTGCTCCGGACTGGATCGGGTTGGGCCGGCGCTTAAGCTCATGGCGTCCAGATCCACGTCCATGCGGTAGAAGCGGTTGAACAACACGGCCGACTTTGCCCCTGCCTTGGCCAAACGATGGGCCAGATTACCCGGGCTGGTATAGCCTACGCCCAGTTTTACGGCCACCGGAAGACGGACGGCTTTTGCCACTTCGCCGGTAAGCGTCACCAGGGTATCTTCGATAGCCTTGGCTGTTTCCGCCGTATCGACAGACAGGTAGCCCATATTCAGTTCAAGCGCGTCGGCGCCCGCGCTTTCTATGCGCTTGGCAAAATCGACCCAAAAATCGCTGCCGGTGCAGTTGACGCTTGCCATAACCGCCGCGCGTCCGTCCTTGCGGGCGCTTTCCACCAGACTCAGATAATCATCCGAGCCTTCGTTCATGCCCATGCCCGCCAGGTATGCTTCCGCCTCCGGATGCGCAAACGGGGAATCTCCGGCCGGCCGCAGCTCTGCCCGCAGCTGTTCTTCGAATAGCGACTTGAGCACCACGGCTCCTGCTCCAGCGTCTATGGCCCGTTTGACACCTTTTTCCGATGCGGTCAAACCGGACGATGCAGCGATGATTGGATTTTTGAGCTTGAGCCCAAGGTAGGATACGGAAAGATCGGCCATGCGAGCTCCTTTATGGTAGATGGGCAGGCTACAGTGCCCATGCAGATCTGATAACCCGGAGTTATTATACGGCCTAAAACCCGGATGGGCAACGCTGGTATTGCGTATTCCGGCGAACTATACTGGTTGTACGCGTCCTGCGGGCTGTGCCCCGGCGCGCCATTTGTATAAAGGTGTCCGTACAGCGCTTGTCGCGATAGCGGACCGAGGAGATTGCCATGCGCAGAACAAAAAACGGGAAACGGTTCATACCGCTGTGGGCCATGCTCGTCCTTCCGATAAGCGCAATTTTCATCCTGGCCATTGCTACCGTTGCCCAGTCCGCCTGGCGGGCAACCAATGTTCTGGTAAAAACCTTTTCCGTTTCCCTCACCTGGAAAACCTCCGGGGAAATCGACGCGCTTACGAACAACTACATTGGCGAGGCCCATGCGCTCTTGGGCGGCATCGCAGCGGTAGGAACCAGCGGTTTGGTCGACTTGGACGACACGGCCGGCCTGGCTCCCCTGTTATACCGCTATGCAAATGTTTCAACACGCATAGGAACTATTTACTACGGCGACCGCTTGGAACGCACCCTGTACATGAGCCGGGGCGCAGACGGCACAGGCGTTACAGGCGTCCAGGACGGAAGCAGTCCGGGGAAAATGTCCTTTTACGAAATGTTCGCCGGCGGCTCCACCGGCGCTGTCGTAGACTCCATAGATTTCCTGCCTACCACCCGGCCCTGGTATACCGGAGCCGCCAGTTCCGGTAGCGCCGGCTGGACAGACATATACACCGACGTGGTAACCGGCGGCCTTATCGTGTCGCCCTACCTGCCGGTGGTGGACGCAGGAGGAAGCCTCCTTGGGGTACTTGGCGCAGACCTGCCCCTGGAGGAACTCAACCAGCTGCTTGCACGAGCAGACACCGGCTCGGGCACCAAGTCGGTACTGGTCGACCATCAGGGCCTTTTGGTCGCAGCCTACGAAGGCTTGCCCATCACGGTAAAAAAAGACACGACCGTGGAACGCATATCGGCAGCCCAGTGCGCGGACCCCGTTATCGTAGCGGCGGCCGGCCACCAGGTAAGCGACGCCGTTACCGCTGCTTCCGAAGCATGGGATGGGACAGCAACGAGCGATGCATCCGCCACCTGGTATGATGAACTGACGGTCGAGGGAAAACGCTACTTTGTAAGCTCCAGCCCGTTCCGCAGCAAAGCCGGCCTAAGCTGGACTATTTACACCTACGTACCGCTTGCGGAAACCATGAAAGCCGTAAGCGGCGCCCTGGTAACATCCGGCGCTATCATCGGCGTGGTCCTGGCCGGCGGCATCCTCCTCATGATATTGCTCCTTAGGCGCATAACCAAGGATGTAAGCACGGTAAAAGACACCCTGGAAGCTGTTGCATCCGGCAATCTGGCCGTAAGCATGCGCCTTAACTCCAGAACGGAAATAGGCAGCATGCAGGAATCCTTGGCAAACTTGGTCCACACGCTTAGGGAGACCAACGGCGAGATAGAAAAAGCATCGGAGAAGAGCGCAAGCGGAGCGGAAACCCTGGCAACCCATGCGGCGGAAACCGCTGCAACCATCACCGAGATGGAAGCCAATATCGGTTCCATGCGCAAACAAACCGAACGCATGGACGGAGCAGCCGCGGAAGCGGACGAAGCGGGTTCAGCCATGGACCAGGCTGCGCAAACCGTTTTCGGTTCGGTACGCGAACTGGAGCAAGCCATAGGCCGGGCAAAGGGCGTTGCGCAAACCATGACCACTGCCCTTGGCACCCTTGCAGGCCGGTCGGAGAACCAGAAGGCCCTTGCCCAGCGGGTAGCTGCCATGGGCGCAGAGGGCAAGGAGCGGGCAGACGGTACGGGCGCGGCCATGAAGCGCATGGAAGAATCCGCCGACCGCACCCTGGAGCTGGTGGATATCATCGACGGCATAGCCGGGCAGACCAACCTCTTGGCCATGAACGCCGCTATCGAGGCGGCCCACGCAGGCGAAGCGGGCAAAGGCTTTGCCGTGGTCGCCGACGAAATACGCAAACTGTCGGAAAGCACCGCGGAGAACGCCCGCGGCATCAGTGAAACCATCGAGGAGACAGCTGCAGCCATCGCGGAGGCCGCGCGCATAACGGAACTAACCACGCAAACCATGGAAGGCATCATAGCCGGCGTTGGCGACCTTACCCGCGAGCTTGGCGACGTAACCACCTCGCTTACCGAAAGCGCTGGCCAAGGCAGCCTTGTTGCCCAGGCCATGGCTACGCTGGACGACCTAAGCCAGAAGCTGTCCGGTGCAGCAGACAGCCTCAAGCGCGGCGCATCCACCATGACGCGCACCGTGGAAGACGTACGCAACCTGTCGGCGGAAAACCGCCAGGCGGCCGACGAAATAAGCCTGGGCATGGGCGAAATAGGCAATTCCGCACACAGGCTGACCGAGCTGTCCCGCGAAAACGCGGATACCGCTTCGGCTATCAGGCGTGCTGCAAGCAGGTTCAGGCTGGAAGGCTGAGCAATACAGAAAACGCGCGCGTACTGTTTTATGAACGCGCGCGTACAGGCAACACGGCCTCCAGGACCAGGTCCGAGGCTGTGCGCATCCTGCATTCAAGGCGTTCAGCCGGGCCTGCCCCCACGGCCTCCAGGCGGGCACGCTCGGCGGCATCGGGACTGCTTACCGTGCCGGACAGCACACGCACGCGGCAGGTTCCGCACTGGGCCTTGCCGCCGCAGTCGTGGCGGTGTTCCACCCCGGCGCGCATGGCC
>JAKQNL010000204.1 GCA_029565815.1 Spirochaetota bacterium
TAGCGGGCGGCATAGTCGCGTGCAAAAGCGCATGCGTTCACAAGCGACAGCTGAGGCGTTCTGCCGGCTAAAAACTGGCGGATGCGGTCTGCCATAACCGCAAGCCTGTCCACTTCATCCTCGATGATGGACAAACCGGCCAGATCCGCGTTGTCGCGCTTTCTAAGCACCCCGCACTGGATGCGAACTATTCCTAACGGGTTTTTTATCTCGTGCGCTATGGTCCTGGCAGCCTGCCCAAGCTGCAGCAACTCCCGGTCGCGCTCGTCACGCTCCCGGGATTTTTCATAACGCCGGTACAAAATCATGGAAAACGAAAACAGCCCTGCTATCGCTGCACTTGCAAATCCGGCTAACAACAGGATAGCCAGCCGCTGTCGCCTGAGGGGAAGCGCATCCACCGCAATCCAGGCAAGGGCCGGAGCAGTGCTGTCACGCGGGCGCATCATGGAACCCATGCCCCGAGCCGGATTAAGCCTACCCAGGATGCTCAGCATGCTAACAGCATCTTGTGCAAAACGCATACCGTATCGCTTTTGCGCATCCTGTGGATCCACCGTTTCCGGAGCCGTTCCAAAACGGTATAGAGCAGAGCCGGATGCGCTGTACAGACCAAAACCAAGTAGGCTTTCCAGCTCTTCCGGCGCTAGGGGACCACCGCGCCATAGCTCGGCCAGCGCACTGAGGGTACGGTGCATGCGGTACTCTAGCGCTAGCGCGCGCGTGCTCTTCTCCCTGTCGGCCATCATCCACAGGGTGCCTGTTAACAGGGCGCATACCAAGCCAAGGATGAGCGGGACTATGATGCGCTGTAGGCTTCTATACCTGGTCATGCAGGTAGTGTAAACCAAAAAACAAAATCAGGCACGCGTTGTCGAATAGCACAGCCTAGGGTACACTAGCTTAATGAGCCCAAAGGACGTATACGGAAAGCTTTTCAAACAAGCCTTGGATAAAGGACGCGAGCGCGACTACGTAAAGGCATCCGACATCCTTACCCGCCTGGTTGCAGAAAGCGACGACTATCCGGAAGCCTGGCTGTATCTTGGCCGCGCAAGCCATGCACTGGGACACACGGGCAAAGCGGTTGCGGCTTTTGCCGAGTACCTGGCCAGAAAGCCGGAAGACGGAGCCGGCTGGTTTTTCCTCGGCAGGGAGTACCTTGCCCTTGGCTTGTACCGGGAAGCAGCCAGGGCATTCCGGGCGGCGAACGAGCACGGACGGGATGGCGCGGAACTGTGGACCTTTACGGGCATAGCGGAACTGAAATGCAGGCGTTTCCGCCGGGCCATAGAATGCCTGGAACGGGCCATGGGGCTTGCTCCCGATGATCAGCGCATTTTTCGCGCCTATGCAAACGCTTTGTACGTCCAGGCCATCCGTAGCCTTGCCAAAGGAGAAGCAGAGCTTGCTTCCCAGATGTTCGGCTTTGTAATCCAGAACGGCATGGACGGAGCCGGACCGCGCGCGTATCGGGCAAAAGCCTTCCGGCAACAAGGCAGATTGGCCGAAGCGCTGTCGGACCTGGAAGCTGCCCGTGCCTTTGAGCCCGATGACCGATCGCTTGCCATGCAGGCATCGGTTCTGTATTTCGCAACCGGTCGGCCCGATATAGGCATGGCTATCATGGACCAGATGGGTGCTCCCGTACCCGGCGTTCCAGAAGACCGCCTGGACGAAGCAGCTTTGGAACGCTGGCGGGCCATGCTTGCTTTCCGCGACGGAGACTACCGCCAGGCGCTAACCACAAGCTTAGGGCTTATAAAAAACGGACACAAAGACAGTTCGATACGGGCCTTAGCCGCGCAGGCAAACTTCGAGCTTGGCCGATACGAAAAAGCCGCCGCCCACTACCGGCTTGCGGTTGCTGCAGACCAGAAATCACCGGACCTGCGCATGGGACTAGCCGTCTGCCTGTGGGAACTTGGCCAGTGGGACGAAGCCAGAAACGCGGCCAGGGCAGCAGCTCGGCTTGGCGCCCCAGAGGCTGACCACCTGTACGTGCAAACCCTGTGCGACGCCCGCACCGGAGAGCCTGCGAACACCATGTTACCCAAGGTGGTATCGCTGTTAAAAACGAGGCCTGGCGACAAGCGCCTCATGTTCATACTGGCAGAATGCTATTACAAAACCGGGCGTCCAGACCTGGCTGGTCCTTGGTTCCGCACGCTTAAAGACATGCAGGATGCCGACGAAATGACCTATCTGTACCTGGTATCGGTTGCAGAATCGCTTGGAGACGAAAGCGCGGCTATAGCAGCGTGCGCGGAATACCTTGATCGATACCCGGACAACAGCTCCATACGCAAGGAGTACGTGGACAAGCTGATGAACGCCCGCGCATGGAACGAAGCGGCACAAGCGATAGAAGAAGGCTACGCTTACGGCTTACGCGGCCCGGGCGCAGAAAGGCTTTTAGCCGTTTGCTACCGAAACGCACGGCGCTGGCGGGAAGCAGCTTCCTCCTACCGATCGCTCTTACAGGCCCAGCCACGCAACGTGGAGCTCCTCCTAGGCCTGTGCGTGTGCCTGGAGCGCTCAGGTGCCCGGGATATGGCCCTAGCGGTACTGTCGCGCGGGGCTGCGTTCATAGGCAAAAAGTCCGAGCCATACCTTGCCCTTGGGCGCATGCTGGTACGCGCATCGGACAACGAAGCCGCTGCAAACGCGTTTAACAAGGCAAGCGAACTTGCCCCGGCAGATCCGCGGCCGTTACGGGAGCTGTCCATGCTGTTTGCAAAAAGCGGGGTTAAGGCTATGGCAGAACGCTTTGCGGAACTGGCAAAAAAGCTTGAATCTCCCCAAACGCATAAACGTCCAGAAAGAGGTTGAGCTTCCCGGCTTTCTGGCGTATCCTTAGCTGTACCTGTTAGGTTCATATGTCTTTTTCCGAGGAGGATTTTGTGGCAACCAAGGCTATGGATCTGTACGACTCGTACAGCAAGAATATGCTGCCTAAAGAAAACGGCTACATCGTTTCGTCGTTCTTTAGCCCAAACTCGGCGTATTCCCGCTACGAGGTGGTGTCCTACAACAACGTCAAGGGCATTTTCCCCAACGAAAACGGCCTAACCTTCCAGTCCGACGGCAAAAAGCTCCATATACTCATAGAGCCGATGAACTACTCCAAAAAGTCCGAAGAGCCGTATGTGCGCTCCAGCGCCGAGCAGATTCCGCACCGTTTCAGCGAACTGGAACTGCACACATCCAAGAACCAGACAAAAATTTACTGGGGCAAGATGTCGGTGATGTCATACACGTCCTTCACCATTCTAAAGCCCACTGGCGTGAATTTTTCTTTTGTGTTCTTCTGGCTGCCGGACATATACGACAGCCTGGCCATGTTCTTCGAGAAAACCTTTAACAAAGAAGCCGGCGTGCCGCTGGCCGACGCAAAAAAAGTAGCCAAGAGCATAGCGCTTAAAGTCAAAGAAACCATGACCTGGGAGTACAGCTCTTGAGCCAATTGTACAACTCCTCTGGCTTTTGAAAGAATTTTTTGAAATAGTTTTTTTAACCGTACAAAAAAAGCCGCCGGAAATCCGGCGGCTTTTTTTTGTACGGTTGGAGAGCAATAAAACTAGGCTTTGCCCATACCCTGCTCTATCTGGGCTATGGCTAGACAGGCAATGGGCACCGAATACGGCGAGCAGGAAACGTAATCCAAACCGGCTTCCATGCAGAAGCGTATGTTGTCCGGATTCGCTCCGTGTTCACCGCACAGGCCAACATTCAAGGTTGGCCTGGTCATACGTCCGCGCCTTGTAGCCATGGATACCAATTCGCGTACCGGCTGCACAAGCGAAGAGAACGGGTTGCCCTCTATGAGGTCATACAGCGAGTAGTCGGGCATGAAGCTATTAAAGTCGTCCCGGCTAATGCCTATGGTGGTTTGGGTAAGGTCGTTGGTGCCAAAGCTAAAGAACTCTGCATAGCGGGCTATCTCGCCTGCGGACAGAGCGGCTGCCGGCAACTCTATCATGGTACCGATGTGGTACTGGATAGCTTTTGCTTTAAGCTCCTTGCGCACTTCTTCTTCTATCTCGACCAAACCACGGTAGGTGCTGCCTTCTATCTTCTTGCCGTACACGATGAGTTTCAGCTCCGAAGCGTTCATGACGATGGGAACCATGATCTCCGGGCGCACGTCTACCTTTTCCTTCTGGAGCTGGTAGGCAGCCTCAAAGACGGCCTTAGCCTGCATCGCATAAATTTCCGGATAGCTAACGGCTATACGGCAACCGCGATGGCCAAGCATAGGGTTGAACTCCGAAAGCGCATCCATGCGCGCCCGAACCTCCGCCTTGGCCGGGGCTTTTCCGCGTTTTACGGTATTGAGGTGGGCCAAGAAGGCTTCAAACTCAAACTCGTTATGGGGAAGGAACTCGTGCAAAGGCGCGTCCAGGAAACGTATGGTTACTTCCTTGCCGGCCATGGTCTTAAACAGGCCGTAAAAATCCTCGCGCTGCATGGCCTGTAGCTTGTCTAGGGCTTTCTGCCTTTCGGCCAGGCTGTCGGCCAGTATCATTTCACGGAACACGTTGATGCGCTTGTCGTTGAAGAACATGTGCTCCGTGCGGCATAGGCCTATGCCTTCTGCGCCGAAAGACAGGGCAAGGGCTGCATCGCGCGGGCTATCCGCGTTCGCGCGCACGTGGAAATGTTTCATGCATTTTTTTACTACCGCGATAAACTCGTACAATCCGGATTCGGCCGGATCTGGCTCGATGAGCTTAGCGGCGCCCAGCCATATTTGAGGCTCGCCGTAGTACGGCACATTGACGGTAATAAAATCGCCTTCGCTGATAGAAAGCGTCCCTATCTGGGCCTTCTTGCCGCGTATCTTCATTTCCGGCTTTACGAGGGATACCTTGCCGTACTGGCGTGCAACAACGGATGCATGCGCCGAGTAGCCGCCTTCGCAGGACAAAACGCCCGATGCTACTTCGATGGCTTTTACGTCTTCGGCAAAGGTACTGGTCATGCACAGTATCATGCGCTTGTCCTGGCCTTTTTGCTGCGCGACCCGATGTGCATCCAAAAGCGCTTCGGTGGAAAAATACACCCGGCCTATGGCAGCCCCCGGAGCTCCGGTAATGCCTCCCTTGGTGACAGGCAGTTTTTTCACGGAGCTCATATCCACCACGGGGTGCAGTATCTCGTTAAGCCTGGCCGGCTGCACGGAACCCACAACAAACTTTTCGTCCACCACTTTGCGCTTGTACAGGTCCAGGTACAGCTTGATGTCCGCCTGGGTGCTCTTTGCCATAACCTGCCGTTGCTCGATGAGCCACAGCTTGTCCTTCTCCACGGTAAAGCGTATCTGGCGGATTTCCTTGTGGTGGTCTTCCAGCGACTGCGCCATGGCTTCCAGCTGTTTCAGGTACTTGGGAGCAATTTTATCGATGTCGTCGCCTTGGGCTCCGAGCTCGTTAAAGCGCTCCACAAAAAATTCGCCCTGCAGGTGCTTGTCGCCGTTTACCACGTTGCGCGTGTAGAACGCGCCGGAACACGATCCCTTGCCGTAATTGCCGTACACCATGGGCTGAACCAGTAAGGCCGTGTCATCGTCGTCCTGATCGTCCATATCCAGCATCACCGAGATGCGTTTAAGGGCAAGCTCCAGCTGGGTCCACGCGTTGTCGAAAAAACCTTGCGGTAGGCAGTCGCCCAGGGAATCCATGATGGCGGACGCGCTGGCGCCGGGCTTATCCGAATCCAGTATTGCGCTTGCTTCCCCAATACGGGCCGCTATTTTTTTCAGGTCCTTGTCGCGGCCTTCCAGCTCCGCTATGCGCTCCTCGATCTTGAGCATGCCTCGGGCAAGGAAGGCAACTTCATGTGCTCCAAATTTTTCGCCCACATACTTGTTGAAGCCGGCAACCGTGCCCTTGGTA
This sequence comes from Spirochaetota bacterium, assembly GCA_029565815.1. Classification (GTDB taxonomy): domain Bacteria; phylum Spirochaetota; class Spirochaetia; order Treponematales; family UBA12059; genus JAKLIU01. The sequence goes on from JAKQNL010000204.1 coordinate 5,898, forward strand.
AGGCCAAAGTTGTGCAAGGTAGGATAGTTGGAAATAGCCAGGTTCGGGGATATGACTATCTTAACCAGTAAAGGCTCGGTAGCGTCGCCAAAGCCTTTTTCCGCTATGGTCTCTATCCGTTTCATAAGCGGCTTTACGGCGCCTACGATATCTTGGTCTGTAAGACGGCTTGCGGCGTCTGAATCTATGATGAAACCGGGCAGAATGGGAAAGCCAAGTTCGGCAAATTCGTTTGCCTGCCGGCCGCGCTGTCCGAGCTTCTCCCTGTCAATCTGCGGCTTTATGGAGTCTTTCTGGCTGAAAAAATGCACGTTTGCTTTCATCTATGACTCCTTGATCAGAATAGGGGGAGGATGCCGTTGACCGGGCCGCGCAGGAATGCCTCGAACATGGGGCTTGCGCCCTGCGCGAGGTAGCGCTGGAGCTTTGCCACGTCGCAGATGTTCTCGCCGGCCACGGCGAACTGGATGACGTTGCCGTGCTTCACCTTGCCCCACTTGAACAACGCGTTCAGGTTGGTGATGCGCTCCTTGTCGTAGTAGACGAGCACGTCCAGGTCCGGATGCTTTACCTTGAAGCTTTCAATGATGCGCTTCCAGGCTTCCACGTTTCCGTTGTGGAACAGCTCGTTGGTTACCAAAACGGCGTACATGGGCGTCATGCGCGAACCGGGTTTTGGAGCCGCGGCTACCGGCGACGGCTCTTGGGCAATGGATTTTGCGGCAATCGGAGCGTCGGCTACGGATGCTTTACTAGCCTTGCCAGAAGTTTTTTTAACCGCAGCTTTTGGCACAGGGCCACGTTTTGGAGCGCGCGCAGCAACTAGAGTTTTTGCTGCTGGCTTTTCCTTTGGCGCTTTGTATGCGAAGGAGCCTTTGGCAAGAGCCGCGTCTGCCTTTGCGGGCTTTCCCTCGTACAGGGACAGCAGCGCTTCGGCGGCTTTCAAGGCAAGCGCAGGTTCTACGCTCTTACCAAAACCGCCTGCGTACACAGCCATTAGCTCGTACTTATTAAGGCGGTCCAGCCGGGCAGCGTGCGCTGGATTTTTTGGGTTGAGCACCATCACGCCAAGGTCCGGGTGGTGGTATACCACAACCAGATCCGCAGCCTTCCAGCGCGTTACCGATTCGCTTATAGAGCTTATATCCTCCGCCACGGAGCCAAGATTTCTGGCAAGCGTAGCGTAGGAGAATTTACCTACAAGCAACATGGACACGATGGGTTGGATTTCGTCGGGCGTGATCGCTTTTTCATCGAGCAGCTCATTGAGTATATCGGCGAGGTTTTCGCCGTCCGCCACGCGCTCGGCCAATGCGACAGTGGACTTGATATGGCGCACCGAAGCATTGAAGGACTGCCGGTCGCCTAGGGTTTCGAACGTGCAACTGGTTGCTATCATGGGTTTTCCTTCCTTCCGGAAAAAAAGCGCCCCCCGAGATATCGGGGGGCGCCGCAGCGATTAGGGTTTACAGCTCGCGGACCCCGCCGTCGCCGCGTTTCCTGGCGCCGCCCCGGGTAGTACCACCCTTGGCAGGCGTGCGAGCCCCGGGTTTAGGACCGGGCTTGCGGCCGGGAGTCTTGCGGGCGGTCGCGTCCACCATGCCGGAGGATGCGGCAGGCTTGCGGCCCCTGGTTGCCTTCACCGGCGCATCGGCTACAGCCGGCAGCGTCGGAGAGTCGTCGTTCAGCATGGCAAGGTAGCCGGCCGACGGGCTTGCAGCGCCTTCTTCCTCCAGGGTCGGAGTGGAGAAGGACTGGGCGATATCCTCACGCACCGTGGAACGGCGGCGGCTGAAGGAAGCGAAGGCAGCATCCTGGAAGCCCTTGGACACGCCGTGAAGGAACTCGTTGAGCACGTTTGCCATGCCGTCCAGGGTTGCCTTCTTGCGCTTGATGGATGTGATATCCACATCAAGGAGGAGGCCCGGCTGGATGTGGTATGGGTTGATCATGTAATCAAAGCGCTGGAACTCTTTTTCCAGGAAGGACAGGCGATCCTCTACCACGCGGCGCTGGATCGGGTACTGGTAGGAGTACATGTTCTTGAGCTTTTCGCGCATGAGGATGAGGCGGTTCTTCACCTTGTCTTTCTCAAAGAGGTAGGTGCGGTTGAGCGATTCCACATCGGTTTCGGCGGGCTTCACGAAGGAAATCTCGTCCCAAACCTTTGCGATGTCCTCGTACATGGGCTCGCGGCTCTTTTCCTTGAGCTTGCGGCGGATCTTGCTCTTCATGATCTTGGCAAGGTCGTCGAAGTCGGTAATGCGCTTCAGGAACTTGGAGTCGTCGTACATCATGAGAAGAACGTCCCACAGGTGCTGGACTTCGGTCTCAAAGCTGGTGATCTGTACGTCGTATGCCTTGCGCTCCTCGATGAGCTGGGCGTTATCGTAATATTGCAGGCGGATCTGGTAGCGCTCGTCGGGCAACAGGGCTCGGTCGGTGTCCTCGTACTCGCGAATGATGAGCTCGCGGGCGTTCTTGAGGTTCTCGATGTACTGGTAGCCCATCTT
>JAKQNL010000216.1 GCA_029565815.1 Spirochaetota bacterium
CAGCCCCCGCTGATGCAAGCACCGTTATCGAACTGCCGCAGGAAAGCCCCCTTCCCGAAGGCTCCGGCCAGTAAGCTGCCGGTTGGCTGCGTCCTGTCCGCCGTAGCGTGGACCGGACGCGCTGCCGCCCGCCGCCCAGGATAAACCCGGGTGCCCGACCACTACGCGACACTCGGGGTACAACCCGAGGCATCATTACGTGAAATAAAAAGCGCTTTCAGGGCTCGCGCAAAGCTCAAACACCCGGATCGTAGCGGTTCGGATGATGAGGCTATGCGCTTACTCCTGGAAGCATATCGCGTTTTATCCGATCCAGAATCCAGGCGGGCCTACGACCGCGGCCGGCTCCGTATAGTCCGCCAGGCAGATACAAGCAGTTTCGATTACCACGAATGGCTCATGGAGCGGCTGGACGAGCCGGAATATATCGCAAAACTCATCGTGTACGATTTACTCCATAAGCGTGAAGATGAGGCTGTGCGCCTGTACGACAGCGTGCGCGGCCGCCAGGATGCCAGGTTGGAACGCTTTTTCGAGCGGCCGGAAGCCATGGACGCAGAGTTTTGCTTGGCCGAAGAATACGTAGTGCGCGCTAGAGCAATGGATGCTTTTGAAATCATGTCCAAGCTCATCCTTATGGAACAAAAAAAACCTGGTTTCGGCTATTTCTACGACGTTGTGCTCCAGCGCTTTCGCAGGCTCGTGCTGGAGGATATAGGCCGCAACCTGGAAGCGTCCGATGAACTTGCCCTCTTAAAGCGTGCGCTTGCGCTTCACAGTAGCGCGGATAACGACGCGCAGTTTTTTAGGCGGCAGGCGGAACTCTACGTTAAGGGCGGACGCATGCTCGAAGCGATCGAAGCTATAGCAAAGGCACAGGCGCTTAAGCCGCGGCTGCCGGGTTTGCGCGCGCTGTCCAGGCGGGCTAGCGCTTGGGCTTGATGATGCAGGCTTTTTGCTTTAACCTAGGCCAGCCTGGTTTGTTATGTACATGCATGCATCGATCGCGCGTGTTTGTATGCGCGGCCGAACGCAACTCAGGATTGATACGGGAGAAACCATGAAGAAGATGCTTGCTCTGCTTGTTATCGCGCTGGCCGCTGGGCCGCTGTTTGCCCAGGCTACGGCCCTTGGCGCGCCTATAGCCACCGTGCGGCTTACCAAAACCGAGATCATATACGACAGCAGTTTCCGCGCCGATGTAGCCAAGGTAGAAAAACTGCGTGGCTCGCCGCTTTCCGAAGAAGAGCGCAAAGCTTTTTTGGACGACGTCATGAACGACCTGTTGTTTTTCCAGTTTTGCGCCCGTGACGGCATAACGGTAGCAGATTCCGAAGTGGAATCCTATATCGCAAAGGTGCGTTCCCAGCTTGGCCCATCGGTTACGGACGCTCAGTTTGAGGCATACCTAACCAGCCAAGGCATTATGCTTGCGGATCTGCGCAGCTATTACCGCAAGCAGATACTGGTACAGCGTTGGCTAACCAAGGACAAGGCTGCAGAGATAGCCGCCATGCCAAAAATTACCGGCTCCGATATTATGAGCGTGTACGAACTGTACAAGTCCAAGCTTGTCAGGCCGGATACCGCACGCGTAGCGTTTCTGTTTGTAGCGTTCAAGGATAAGACCGCGGAAGACAAGGCACGGAGCGCAGCGGAGGCTAAGGCCCTCGTTACCCGGTTGGAAAAAGGCGAAAGCTTTGATGCCCTCCGTTTAGGTGCCGTCGATGGCGGCTCATACAACGCAAGTCGCGATTATTTTTTCTTCGAGCGCTCGGAAGCCTACTTGAAGCAGTTTGGCAGCCGTTTTTATGACACCGTGTTTGCGCTCAAAGATGGCAGCTACAGTGCGCCGTTTGAAACTGACAATGGCTGGTGGATAGTTCGCCGTGCGGAATTTTTTCCGCAAAAAACCCTGGAGCTGTCCGATCCGGTTAAGCTTGGCCAGGCTACCACGGTAGAAGCCTATCTAAGCCAGCTCTTGGCGCAGCAGCGCGAGTCTGAATTCATCCAGAAAGCCTTTGCAGAACTGTTTACTAAACTTCGCTCCCAGGCGGATATAAAGATACTGGGCAAGCCCTGATGGCTTCCCGCAGAAAAGCCCGCATACTTGCGTTCCAGGCTCTCTATGCCTGGGACGCTTCGGCAATGGGCTTAGCTGACCTATTGTCGTTTTCCTGGCTTGCCCAGGACAGCTCCGTTGGCATGGACGAAGAACTGAAAATGTTTTCCACGCTGATTGTGCAAGGCGCTATGGAAAACATGGCGGCTATCGACAAGGCTATAACGGCCCACCTGGACCATTGGTCCATAGATCGCCTTAAACGGGTGGACCTTGCCATACTGCGCATGGCCGTATACTGCCTTTTGTACCAGAATGACATGCCTGCCCGCATTACCATCGACGAGGCAATAGAAATAGCCAAAGAATTCGGCGCGGAAGATTCGTACCGGTTTATCAACGGCGTTTTGGACGCGGTATGGAAAGAGCATTCGGGAACCGGTTCTTCGCCCGCATAGGCATGCCAAAAAGCCGACGGCGCTGTACCTTGTGCACGCGCGCTTTTATGTGCGCGTGCGCGCTCATAGCCATGCACCTAGTGGGCTGTGCAAAGCAAGCGACATCGTTTCAGATGGTGCTTGCTCGTATCGACGCTCATCCAGCTGTTTATAATACATCACTGTTTGCCACTGCAGCACGATTGGCCGGATCCACGGAACAACGGCTCCGTGTGCTCAAACGAGCTAACCAAAGAGGGACGCAAGCCGGAGCTGAAGTCGCAAGCCTTATTTTGGAGCATGCTCCGGTATCGGAACCAGTTGCGTTTGCCATA
>JAKQNL010000226.1 GCA_029565815.1 Spirochaetota bacterium
GCCGATAAATCCAAGCTCTTCGGATATGATGCTGAATATGAAATCGGTGCTTTGTTGCGGCAAATAGCGGTAATGGCTTTGCGTGCCCTGTAAAAAGCCCTTGCCGGAAAAGCCGCCAGAACCTATCGCCGTAATGGACTGGAGTATGTTCCAGCCCGAGCCTAAGGGATCCACCGACGGATCGAGGAATACCACAAGGCGCATGATCTGGTAATCTTTAAGGACTTTGTGGCCTAGTATCGACCCGCCAACGCCGCACAAAATCATGAAGGACACATAGGAAATCCAGTAGTAGTAACGTTGTTTGGTCCTGCTAAAGCCCAGGATGGAAAGCCCGAGCACCACAGCGGACAAGAGCAAAATGTACATAGGATACGGCGCTTCATATAAAACGCGTATGAATGCCGGCACTTGGGCCGAGGTACCGCTTTGCAAAAGGGGCAATACGGTAAGAACTGCAGCCGTGCCGCCTGCAAGTAGTAGAAACAACAGATAGCGCAGCTCTATACCGCCTATTAAAGCCATGGCCAGATAAATGGGTATAAAAACTAAGGCTGTGCCAAAATCCGGCTGGCTTAAAATAAGCGCCATGGGCAAGAGCACAATGCCGAAGGAATAGGCAAATCGCTTAAACTTGGCCGGGTCGCGGCGGGTGGAATCCAGGTACCGGGCAAGGAACAGCATGGTGGTAATTTTTGCAAATTCGGAAGGCTGGATGCCCAGCTCTCCTATGCCGAGCCAGGAACGGGCTCCGTTGACAACGCGGCCGAACAATCGGGTATAGACCAGTACTCCTATGGTCAGGATGTACAGCATGCCCGAATATTCCGGCAATCGTTTTGGGTCGGCCAGTATCAGAACAATCATGACGATGAGCCCAAGGGCTACCCACACAATTTGCTTAGCGTATTCGCTTGATACTAGTTCGCCTTCACTGGATACGCCGGATGAGTATATGAACAGCGTGCCTATAACGCACAGAACCAGTACCGACACGATGATAGCCCAGTCGCTGGTTTTTGCCAGTTTTAGGAAGGGCTGCATTATTCGACCCTTCCGACCGCTTGGGTTTTCCATGCAAGCTTGAGCGCCACCACGGCCTCCTCGTATGTTTGGCCTGCGAACCAGCCCTGGAACACGATATTGGTCGCGTACGGCGCCCACCACTCCCAGGGATTTGCGGCTTCTATCATAGATACCACCACGATCTGCTCGTCTTTAGTAGCGGCGTCGTACGGGCCGTAGCCGACAAACCAGGAGTGCCAGCGGTCGGCTAGGCCAACTTCTGCCGTACCGGTTTTGCCCGCTACCGCTACAGCCTTGGTATCCACCGGATACTGGGCGGTTCCATGGGTAATAACCCGACGTAAATAATCTTGTACCGTTTTGAAGGTTTCTTTAGAAACCCGGGATGCGGTGAGCACTTCCGGGCTTACCACGCTGATGATGGTTCCATCGTCGGCGGAACGCACGTCCTTGAGTATGTGGGGTTTGTATATGATGCCTTCGTTGACGACCATGGCCATCATGTTGGCTATCTGTAAAGGCGTTGTTCCCAGGTAGCCCTGGCCGATTGCAAGGTTTAGGGTATCGCCACCCAGCCACTTCTCGTGGAACTGTCGCTCTTTCCATTGCGGCGTTGGAACAAATCCTTCCACTTCGCCGGCCAGGTCTACGCCGGTATAGGAGCCAAAGCCGAATTCTCGAGAATAAGACACGATGCGTTCTATGCCCAGGCGATCCCGGCCGACTTCCCAGAAGTACACGTCGCAGGATTGGGCAAGAGCATCGCTTAGGTTAAGCCTACCGTGGCCAGGTTTTCGTATCCAGCAACGGAACACACGGTCGCCGTAGCTAATTTCTCCTGAACACAAAATTTTTTCGTCTACCGGAATGGCTTTTTCCTCGATGATAGCCGTGGTCATGATCGTTTTGAAGGTGGACGCCGGCGGATAGCTTGCCTGGATGGCTCGGTTGATGAGAGGCCTGCGCTCATCCTCTAAAAGACGGGCATACTCGTTGTTTCCGCCTTTTTCTATGATGAGGTTGGAATTAAACGATGGGTAGGACACCATTGCTAGGATTTCACCCGTGCTTGGTTTGAGCACCACGATGGAACCTATGCGCTCTCCCAAGGCTTTTTCCGCAAGTATCTGTAAGGATCGGTCTATGGTAAGGCTTATGTTGTTGCCCATAACCGGAGCCTGAACGTCCCGTGAAATGGCTGCGACGCTCCGGCCGCGAACGTCGACGGTCTTGAACTGCCTGCCATCCGTTCCGCGCAAAATAGCATCATACTGGCGCTCGACGCCGGCCTTGCCCAAAATGTCGCCGGCCTTGTAACCGCGGTTAAAGAATACTTTAAGCTCGTCTTTGGATATGGTTCCAACCCAGCCGATAAGGTGGGAAAAGCTGCCGGTTTCCAAATAGTTGCGCATGGGCTGCGAGTACCAGGAAACCCCTGGGAACTCGTCCAAGCGCTCCGCAACCTGATTGATCACTTCCTGGCTAACCGACGTCGCAAGCTCGACGGCCTGGTACAGTCGGTAGTACGACGGAGGGACTTTTTCCCGCAGGCGTTCTACCGGCTCGTCCAAGAGCACTGCAAGCTTTTGGAACACGGTATCGCGCATGTCAGCGGGGGTTTCCGCCGGCACCATGGTGAGGGCGAACGAGTCGACGTTGAGTACCAGCGGTATGTTGTAGTTTCGGTCATAGATTTCACCACGCTGGGCTGGCAGGCGTTCCACTTGTCTGGATATGGACACGGCTTTAGTCCGGTATTCGCCGCCGCGCACCAGCTGCAGGTAAAACAGGTACGAAGCGTAGGCGGCGAACAACACAAGCGCACAGGCGATAAGGGTGATGACCCGTGCGGCGTTGGACCGTCCGCCGTCATCTGCTTGGTCGCTCACGTATGCTTCTCCTTGGGAAGGAGGAATCGTTCTATGGGAGCCAGTAACAGGAATAGGAGCGGCGCTGCCAAGGCGTTGTACGCGGCTTCTATCCACAAGCGGTAGGAGAAAGGATCATAGGCAGACAGGCGCCCGGAGAACAGCACAACCAAAAACCCGTTAGTAAGCGCTTTTGCTATGGTTGCGATGAAGCCGAACAGAAAAGGTATAAAAATCCTGTCTATATAGAATTTGCCGGAAAAGAGGTTGAATGCCCATGCTACCGCCGTTTTTATGAATGCAGACAAGCCCAAGGGAGAGGCGCTCATGCCGTCTTGGAATATGCCAGTTAGAAAACCGGTAGCCTGTCCTTGCGGCGATGGGTTTTTGAACGCAAGAAACACGATGAACAAAAGGGACAAATCCGGTTTTACATCGAGTATGGCGATGGCGGACAGCCAGGTGGACTGAACGACCAGCAAGCCGATACTTATCACCATGCCGAAAATGAAGCGGCGTATCACAGGCCGTCCTGTTCCGAGAGTGATTCCTCTCCAACGATGAAAACGTACTCAAGTTTGCCAAAATCCAAAACCGGATCCATTTCCACTTCCAGCGAGGTTAGGTATTCCACGGATCGTACCTTGGTAACGCGGCCAACTACGATGCCCGGCGGGTAGATGGAATTAAGGCCGCTGGTTACCAGGATATCACCAAACTGTATTTCCGATTGCGCTCGCTTTTTTATGTACTGGACCACAAGCGACTGGTCGCGGCTGCCGGAGCCGGCAGCTAATCCGTCATAGCGGGTGCGCTCCAGGCGCACGGCTACAAATGAGGAAGCGTCGTACAGCGGCACAATGGTGCAGGTTGCCTGGCTTACTTCCAGGACCCGCCCAACAAGTGCGTCCATGCCGTCCTGGTATGCAATGACGGCCTGGTTTTTCTTAATCCCGTCACGGGCGCCTTTATCCACCACAAAGGTGCTGTATAGGTTTTCCGGGTCCTTGGCTATTATGCGTGCGGCAGACAGCGAACGCGTGGACTGCCTGGTAAAGCCAAGCAGCTCTTTAAGCCGCAGATTTTCCTCGCGGAGTTCTGCAAAATTGCGTTCCAGCTTTCCAAGCGCATCCACGCGCGCAAGCAGCTGGTCGTGGCTTTCCTGTAGCTTGTTCAGTTCGGCGATGGAGGTGACTGTCCGTGTACAAAAAGTGCCTACCGCATCGAAGCCGCGCTGGAAGAAAGACAGGACAGATAGGCCTACCCGTTCCGGGACGCCGGCCATGCTGCGAGTCGATACGGTGAGCGTAACAAGCGACGCGGCCAGCATGAGGGCCGAAGCCATGAATGTCAGCCTGCCTAAGCGCCTGTCGGACCGTGCCATGCTACAAATTCATGGTGCTGGCAGAGCCGAAGCCTATATCCACACCGCGGATTGCCTCGAAGTACTTGCCAGCGCCGATGGCAACGCATTCCAGGGGGCGCTCTGCCAAAAACACCGGAACGCCGGTTTCCTTGGCAATGAGCCGTGGAAGGCCTTTAAGGAGCGAACCGCCTCCAGCCATGACGATACCGCGTTCTACGATATCCGCGGCCAGTTCCGGCGGCGTCTGACCAAGGGTTTTCTTGATCTCTTCAACTATCTGGTTGATAGGCTCCTGAAGCGCTTCACGGACCTCTACCGAGTCTATTTCCAGGCGGCGGGGAAGGCCGGTAATCGCGTCGGTGCCTTTTATCTCTACCTTCTCTATGACCTTATCCGGGCTGGCGTTGCCTATTTCGATTTTTAGGCGTTCCGCTGTCTGCTCGCCTATGATCAGGTTATGGGCAGCGCGTATATGCTTGATGATGGCCTTGTCAAATTCGTCACCGCCTATGCGTATCGCGTTGGTAACCACCAGGTCTTTAAGCGATATAACCGATATCTCGGTGGTACCGCCGCCTATGTCGCAAATCATGTGGCCAGCCGGCTCGTGTATGGGTATGTCCGAACCGATGGCGGCTGCAAGGGATTCCGGCAACACCTCCACTTCGCGTGCGCCTGCCTTGTACGCAGCTTCTACCACTGCGCGGCGTTCAACCTCGGTTATGCAGGTTGGGATACCAATAACCATACGCGGCTTTATGAACCAGCGGCGCGGAATAACCTTCTGGATGAAGTATTTGATCATCTTTTCGGTGGTATCCGGATCGGCAATAACGCCGTCGCGCAACGGCCGTATGGCTATGATATTGCCCGGGGTTTTCCAGAGCATGCGCTTTGCCTCGGTGCCAACCGCCAGTACCCGCTTGGTGCCACGCTCAACGGCCACCACAGAAGGCTCGTTGATGACGATGCCCTTACCGCGTACATAAATGAGTGTGTTGCAGGTGCCCAGATCGATGCCTATATCGAGGGCGAACGAGTCGAACAATGAACGCTTGGCCATGACAGAGGCTCCTTGTAGCTAGAACTAAGATCGCTCGGCGAGTTTTTGTCTCGCCAGAGCGTGCATTGGATCGATAGATACGGCTTTTCTCCACGCAGCCCGGGCTGCGATAAGGTCGCCTTGCTTTGCCAGCACCAGGCCGTCCTGATACCATGCATCCGCAGATTCCGGGTTTCGCTGGATTATAAACGAATAGTGTTCCCTTGCTTCGGCTAGCCGCTGCCCGGCTACGCATGCTTCGGCTATGAGGAAATCCGCGCGCTCCAAAAGGTACTCGTCGCTAGTAGCAGCTTTAGCAGCCTTAGCCAGGGATTCGGCTTTTGCCCAGTCTCCGGAATCTGCCCACGCCCTGCTTGCTGCAAGGGATAGTTCCGGCGAATCGGGGAAGCGCGCCAGCGATTCGGTAAAATAGCCCAGGCTGCGGGCTATCTGGCCGCTGCCGTATGCCGCAAGCGCGCGGTACTCCCAGGAATCGTCTGGCGAATAGCCGAGCTCCGATGCGGCATCCAGCTCTGTGATGCAAATATCCCAGTAATCCAAACCTTTTGCGTAATAGGCTTTGCCCAAGACATACCGGGCTTGGGGCACCAGAGGACAATTCGGATCGGTGAGCGCCTTGCGGATATGGGTAACGCTTGCATCCATGGCTGTCTGCCGTTGCTCCGCATCGGGGTTTGCAAGGCCGGAGTAAAAAGCGGCAAAACCTTTGAACAAAAGCGCGTATGAATCCAGAGGATTAAGGAGTAATACCTTGTCGCATGCAGCGTTGAGGCTAGCGTAATCATTTTGTTCCCACAGGGCAAGTATTTCACTGCGCTTGGGCTTGTCTTGTTTCGAGGACGCCAGATTTTTTCCGACCAGTACAAACGCAAACACCGCAAGCAGGGCAAGCGCCGCAAGCGAGGCAAGGCCTAGGAGCCTGCGCCGAGCGCGCTTTTTGAGGTATGGGTCGGATGGCCGTTTGTTCGCAAAATAGTTGAACTTCATGGGGCTGTGTAGTTTTAGCATGACAGCGGATGATCAGTCAATGAAAAGGGGCAGGCCTGTAAGCCGGGTTCTGTGGCAATCGTCCAAAAAAACGACTGCCGGCCGCCATCCATCTTGACGCCGTGTTGCCACGGCGTTTTCGCGGCCAACCCGCGGGTTTTCCGCAACCCAAAAGGTTGCGTCTGCGCGAGCCGCGCCCCGCTGTTCGGCCTTGCTCGCGACGAGGCTTGCCGTGCCGCGTCCGTTGCCGGACGCGCGGTGGGCTCTTACCCCACCCTTTCACCCTTACCCTGGGCCTTTCGGACCAGGGCGGTTTGCTTTCTGTTGCGCTATCTGTCGCCTGCCCGTTGCCGGACAGGCGCCCGGCCGTTAGCCGGCGTCGCGCCCTATCGAGCCCGGACTTTCCTCCGCGCACCCTTGCGAGCACGCGGCGGCGGCCCGGCCCACCCCTTAAAAAACCAGTTTACATGAGCACTAGAACTTCAGTTTTTAGAGCTTCCCGTTAGTCGTCAGAATCGGACATGCCGTCCTTGTCGCCATCGTCGTCGTCATCGTAGCTTTCGTCTTCGGACTCGTCGCCAAAATCGTCCAGATCGGATAGGCTACCTGATTCGATATCGGCTAGCAGGTCGTCCTGGCCGTCTTCGCTTTCCTGGTGGAATAAAACGCGCGAACAGTACGGGCAAAAGATGATACGGTTGCTTTGGCGCACTTCGTTGACGAACTGTGCAGGCAGTATCATGGAACAGCCGGAACACACGACGCCGCGTACCGGAACTATACCGACGCCTTGCTTGCTCTTGATGATACGTTCGAATTTGAACACGATTTCCGGATCGATATCGGACGTAAGCACGGATTCTTCGGCGCGAAGCTGTGCAACGCGCTTTTGCATAGACGCTTCTTCGGTGCGAATGCGTTCTTTTTTTTCCAGAATTTCGGCTTCCTGGCTGCTAACCAAGGTTGCGCTGTCGTTCATGTCTTTTTCGGCTTCCCGGTAGTTTTCGTCTTCGCGTTTGACTTCTTTGCGAAGATTGTCTTCCTTCTGGCCGGCTTCGGTTATTTCCTTGTTCAAGGCTTCGAACTCGCGAGGGCTGCTTATCGCGTCCATTTGCTGTTCTGATTTTTCCTTGTGGGCCATAACTTCGGCAAGTTCGGCGCGCAGTTGGCCGACACGCTGTCCAAGTTCCTCGTAACGGGTGCTACGTTCGGTTAGGGCCTTGCGCGCGCGCACAAGAACTTCTTCCTGGGCAACAATAGCCTTGGGCAACTCACGGATTTCATCCTCTATAGAGACGCGCTCCATCAGCAATTCTTGGAATTTACGGAGACGCTCGAAAAGCTCTTCCATCAGCATAGGGTGTCACCTCGCTCGGATTGTGCCAGCGCAGGACGGCGTGGCCGGGGGATTATAGCATGAAACGCAAAGGCTCATCAAGGGCAGCCTAAAAACGGGCTCAATGGTCCACGTAATCGCGCAGCTTCTGGCTGCGCTTGAAATGCCGCAGTTTTTTTAGGGCTTTTGCCTCTATCTGGCGGATGCGCTCACGCGTTACGTTGAAGTACAAGCCTACTTCTTCCAGGGTAAGCGAATAGCCGTCATCCAGGCCAAAACGCATACGCAAAACTTCCTGTTCTCGGGGCGGCAAGGTGGCCAGAACGGAACGTATCTGTTCCTGTAAGAGCTTGTAGTCGGTTTGCACCGAAGGGTTTTCTATTTCCTTGTCCTCGATGAAATCCCCAAGGAGGCTGTCTTCGTCTTCGCCTATGGGCGTCTCAAGGCTTATGGGTTCGCGAGCAACGTTTTTGACGCTCTTGACCCTGGATACCGGCCAGCCAAGCTGTTGGGCGACTTCTTCGTCTGTAGGCTCGCGTCCGAGCTTTTGCATGAGCTGACGGGACTCGCGCACCACTTTGTTGATCTGCTCTATCATGTGCACAGGAACGCGTATGGTACGAGCCTGGTCGCTTATGGACCGCGTTATGGCCTGGCGTATCCACCAGGTTGCGTAGGTGGAGAACTTAAAGCCCTTCAAGTATTCGAATTTTTCAACGGCTTTTATAAGGCCTATGTTACCTTCCTGCACGAGGTCAAAGAAGTGTAGCCCTCGGTTGGTGTATTTCTTTGCTATGGATACAACCAGGCGCAGGTTTGCCTTAATGAGCCTGTCTTTTGCGTTCTTCATCATGATGCGGCCGCGGTTTATGTCTTTGGCCATGTGGATAATGGAGTCGCAGTCGCTTTCAAAGGCGTATTCGGTTTCTTCCAGCTTTTTCTCGGTTACCTGTATCTGGCGTATGCGCTCTTTTATTTCGTCCGCATTGATGCCAAGGTCCGACTCGATCTGTTCGCGGCGGTCCTTGATGGTAAGGTTGCGGCCAAGGACGCGCAGTTCTTTGAGGTCGTTCACCTGTAGCGTTCGCTGCAGGCGTTCCTGCTCGCGGCGGAATTTTTTTATGCGTTTGGCCGCGTTGATGAATTTTTCGGAGAAGCTGTTGATTTCTTCCGGATGTAGTTCCGCAAGTCCTAGGCGTTCCACTAAGGGTAGCCGTATGGATATGAGGCTCTCGTCGTTAACAAAGTCGCCGCCGCGAGATGCGATACGGCGCTTGCTTTCCATGTAGGTTTTTAGTTCGGCCTGGGTATCGCGCAGCACGTCACGGTAAAACTGGTTAAGCCTGCGCCGTTCCGCTATGCGCTCCGAGCTTTCCTTGCGCTGCTGCGAGCCGGATTCGCGTTTTGCCTTGACGGAAATCTGGTGAAACTCCGGAATGAGCATGCCGCTTTTTTGGATGATGCTTTTAATGATGTTTTCGCCGTCTTCCATTTGCTTAGACAGCTCTACCTCTTGTTCGGCAGTGAGGAGGTTCTCTTTGCCAATTTCACGGAGGTACAGGCGGATGGGGTCATCCACGGCACTATCCTTGTCGTTGTATACAAGGCGTTTCTTATCCTGGCTCGGGCTATTGGTCTCGGGGCTTTTAGCCTCGGGAACATTTTCCGTCTGCAGATCCTCTTCCTCTACCTGGATGTGGTTACTTTCCAGGAGGGCAAGCACAATGTCGATCTTGTCGGAATTGAGGTACTGCTCCGGCAAAAAATCGGACAGCTCGTCGAAACTGATACGCTTTTTGGACTTTGCGTATTCGAGTAGTTTGACAATTGCGGGGTCGAGTTCAAGATCTCCCATTCCGCTCTTCCTTTATCGTGGCAAGTTCAGAATCCAGATACATTTTTTCATACAGCAAATCATTCATGGACAGTTCGTCGCCGTCGCGATCCGGGTCGTATTCCCGAATGCGTGCCACGACATGCCGTTTTCGTTCTTCCAGTGCCCTAACACGCAGCCGGTACATGCCGTCCGCGATATAGCGTTCTGGATTGGTTTCATAGACACCGGAAGCCACGCGTTCTAGGATGAATGCCCTGAGCGCATCGTTCCGTATGGCCTGGCAGATGGCCCCAGATCCCATATCCTCGTTCCGGTAGCGCTCCTCTAACACAATAAACGCATCTTTAAGCACATCGTCAGGAAAGTCCTGTGCGTTCACCGATGCCCGTACCTGGGGGTACAAACTTGGGTTGGCCACCAGTGCAGCCAAAAACTCTGCGTCCGGACCGCCTTTGAATGCCTGCAAAACCTCGGTTTGGACCTGTGGCCCGCGCCTGGTTGGAGCTTTCTGTAAAGATCGGGCGTAATCTGCCCGTACTGAAGCCGGATCGGCACGCAACCTGGTGGCTGCGGCCTCCAGAAACGCATCCCGCCGTATATCCGATGGCATGGCCGCGGCAAAGGGAAACAGGTAGGAAAATGCTGCCTGTCCGCCCGAAGCCATTTCGATGTCCCGTGCTACATTTAGTAGAAAGTCATCAGATGTTATAGTCGATACAGATTCTTTTTTCAATTGCTCCGGCCCAAGTTTTTCCAGATATTCTGCAGGATCCTTGCCGGAGCTTAATCGCAGCACTTTTACAGCTAAGCCCTGTGTTTCTGCCAGCCCTATGGCCCGCTCGGTAGCCTTTATGCCAGCCTGGTCTCCATCGAATGCAAGGACCACGCTCGTAGCATAGCGCTTAATGAGTTTGGCCTGGCCTTCGGTAAAGGATGTGCCCAAAGGAGCTACCGCGTAGCGGACGCCGGCTGCATGGAACGCAAGGGCGTCCATATAGCCTTCACACACCATGGCCACAGCAGCACTGCGCATGGCTTCCCGCGCGTCTGACAGGGCAAACAGGGTGTCGTGCTTGCGGAATATGGCCGTTTCGGGGCTGTTTATGTACTTTGGTCCTTCTCCGGATAACAGCCGGCCGCCAAAGGCTACGGTGCGCCCACGCTCGTCCCGAATAGGGAACAACAATCTGTCTGAAAAAATAGATACATCGGCGTAGTTTTGGGAGAATAGGCCGGAACGTGCCAAAAAGTCCTTGGAATAGCCTTTGGATTCTAGAAACCGAGACAGCCAGCGTCGGTCGGCCGGCGCGTATCCAAGCCGGAAGCCTGTAATGATATCATCGCCCAGACAACGGGATCGGGCGTAGGACAGCGCATGGCTACCGCGCGGGTCTTCTCGCAGTAGGTGGTGAAATGCGCCAGAAAGCCGTTCGTACAGCTCGTACAGGGCATCTTTTTCCTGGGCCTTTTTGCGCTCTTCTGGATCGTCTTCGCCTTCGTAGCTGATAGTAACGCCGGCTTTGGTCGCCAGGCGCTCCACTGCCTCCACGTAACCGCAGCCTTCCATTTCGCGTATGAACGTGATGGCGTCTCCGCCTTTTTTACAGCCAAAACAGTAAAAAAAGCCGCGCTCCTCGTTGACGCCAAAGGATGGGGTTTTTTCCGTGTGGAATGGGCACAGGCCGGTCCAGCGCGAGCCGCGTTTTTCCAGGCGCACATATTCGCCCACTACGCGCACGATATCGCTCTGGGCTATGACCTGCTGGACAATATGATCCGGAATGCGCTTCATGGGCTCCCGGGCTTTACCGAAAGCGAACCGGCTCGTATGTGTTCGTCCAGGGTTTCTGAAAAATAGTGGCGTCCGCTTGCTTCGTCCACCAGGCGGAAATACAGGTAGCGCGAACTTTCCGGACGGAAAACGGCGCTTAACGCTACAAGCCCTGGGTTTGCAATAGGTGCCGGCGGCAAACCTGGCTGGCGGTAGGTGTTGAACGGGTCCGGAATTTCTAAATCCCTGTCAAAGAGGCGGGACGGATGGGGTTTGCCTAATCGTTGGGTTATGACGTATACAACCGTTGCGCATGACTGAAGGGCCATGCCGATTTTTAGCCGGTTTAAGAATACCGACGCCATACGCGGAGCTTCCTCGGGCAGGCGGTATTCCCGTTCAACTATGCTTGCAAGGATAACTTTTTTGTGCAGTTCCTCTGCAGGTAGGCCAACAGATTCCGGGATGGCCTGGCTAAGTTTGGTGCGGAAGGTGCTTACCATGAGCGACAGGGCGACGTTTGCACCTGAGGCTTTTGGAAGAAAATAAGTATCGGGATACAGGTAGCCTTCTAGGCCAGCGCCTTTGGGCAAACCGAGCTCCAGCGCAAAGGCTGGGTCGACTGCCAGTGTAAGTATGTCTTTGGCGCTTGCAACACCAGCTTCTTCGGCCAACTCGGCTATGCGCGTAAGCGTTATGCCTTCCGGAATACGCAGCTGGACGAGGAGCTGTTTGCCATCCGCCAACTGCCGTATAATCTGCCCGCTTGTAGCGCCCGGTTCTATAAGGTAATGGCCGGCTTGTAGGGCTGATTCTGTGCCTGAAATGCGAAGCCATAGCCGGAAAAACAGGGCGGAGCGTATAAGCTTTTCGCGTTCTAGGCGCATGGCTATGCCACCGGAACTTTCCCCTGCCTCGACGGTGAATTCGGTTCCACCTGATTCCGATTGCTGGCCGCTGGGTCGGGATTGAGGAGCCTGATCCAGACTGCGGGCAAGCACCAGGGCTCCTATCCCGCACGCGATGGCCAGTACAAGCACAAAGGCCAGTATAGAAAGTGCTCGTTTTGCCAGGTGTTTAGAAGAACCGTTTACTTTTTTCATTGTTGCTCCAGCTTTGTGCGCGTTCGTGCCATCGCTGTGTACGAGTCGCGGATACATTCCATTTGCTCCACCGTAAGGTGCTCGTATAGGCTTGATCGCACGATGGACAATAGCCCGCTTTGGCTTGAGTCCAACGATTCTTCCCGTTCTTCCAGCAAGAGGTACATGCCGCACAGTTCGGTGCCGCTTACGGCTATGGACAAATCCATGCTGGAAAATTGCTCAAACGTCAATGGAAAGCCCCTCCCGCGCAAGCACTACCTGTATGCCTTTTTCTTCCATGTGGCTAAGGTACCAATCGGCCGATTTCAGTATGGAATCGATCTTCTGGTCGCTATAGGAAGGCTCGTGGTGGAATAGGATGAGCCGCTTGATACGCCAGCTGGACGCAAAATCCGCCGCCAGGCTAAACGATGAATGGCCCCAGTACTGTTTCTCTATGGCTTCGCCCAGGGTATACTGCGCATCGATTATGAGCGCATCCGCATCCCCGAAGTATTCCTCGTTTTCTGGCGTCCGGTCAAAATCTTTCGGATCCAGTTCCGTGTCGGTGGAGTAAATGGCTTTTTTGCCCTTTTCTTCTATCGCGTAGCTGTAACAGCCGCCCGGGTGGCTCATGGCTCGGGGCCGAACCCGTACCCCGCCGATTTGGACGCCTTCACCGCTCAAGACCACGAATTCTTTTTTGGCTGCCATTTCGTCCATGGTGATAGGAAAATACGGCGCGCGCATTTGCCCTTCCAGGATGGAGCGGAAGTTAGGCTGTGGGCTATAAAACGCCAGGTGGTTTCGCGGATCGAAAGCAGGAGCAAAAAACGGCAACCCCTGCAGATGGTCCCAGTGGAAGTGCGACATGAACAGGTGCATGGCACAGGCTCTTTTTTGCTCCATAATGGCCTTGCCCAGTTCCCGAATGCCTGTGCCTGCGTCGAAGATAAGGCGGCAGTGCTCGTCGGTGCATACTTCCACGCAGGCTGTGTTGCCGCCTACGGTAGAAAACAGGTAATCCGGCAAGCGCGCCAAAAAACGCTCGCGGGATTCCTGGCTTTCCAGGTCAGCGGGGCTTATCCGCTGAACAATGGAAGAAATCTTACTCTTAAGCTTAGCCGGTGTAAGCGGAGTTGGTATCGAGCCCCTGGCACCCCAAAAGCGTAGTTTCATCCGCAGTCTCCCAGCGTAGGCTGTATGGCAACACCAGGGCGGGATTAAGCCGCCTGGCCAGCAGTTTTTCTTGAATAAGCACAGCATCGACCGCTAAGCCTTTGCCAATGCCTGGACAGTCGGCGGCTTCCGCCTTCCAAGACTCTGTACTCTCTAAGATAGCGCTCCAAAACGGATACGTCGAGCATTGGACGGGCCTGTGTTCGTAAACCGTGCATCCGTCATCCCACAGTATGCAATCATGATTGCGCTTTTCGCGTAGGCTTATACACCAACCAGTGCCTATATCAACGGGTTTTGCGTACTGTAGCTTAAATTCGGCAAAGGATATGCTAAGCGCATGCATGATGGACTGTATGTCTTTGGCAGATAGGAATACAAAGCCTGGTTCATGGCGGCAACAGTGGGAACAACATTGGCAAGAAAATGCCATGCCATCCTGCCAGAATTCTTTGCCCACAGGAACTCCTTTGCGTTGCCCGTTTACAAGTGAGGCCGCCCATTGGGCGGCCTCGATACTGGAGAGAGAAGGATTTGAACCTTCGAAGGCTGAGCCAACAGATTTACAGTCTGCCCCCTTTGACCACTCGGGAATCTCTCCAAAAGAACTCGGCGCTTTTCTATGACTTGGGAACCAGAGCCATCTTCCGGAATCGAACCGGAGACCTCGAGATTACAAGTCACGCGCTCTACCAACTGAGCTAAGATGGCACCGAACGAAGCGCACTATACAGAAAAGCCTCCAACGCGTCAAGCAGAGAATGAAAGACTGCTTGACGCGTTGGAGGCTTTTCTGTATAGTACGCTTCGTTCGGTGCCATCTTAGCTCAGTTGGTAGAGCGCGTGACTTGTAATCTCGAGGTCTACCAACTGAGCTAAGATGGCACCGAACGAAG
>JAKQNL010000235.1 GCA_029565815.1 Spirochaetota bacterium
AAGAGAACGGGACGGCTTGCAACGCAATGTGGTGTTACGAAGCATTGGGATGGAATAAGAAGGGGCGCTGGATGCATGGAAAACAGGCCAGGGTTTAGGCGGGGGCGGCCACGCTTTGTGCATCCCGTGCTTTTCCTGCCCGCCATAATAGAAAGCCGCCAGCCAGGGATAGGGCCGCAGCCATGACGAACACGCCCTGTCCGCCGCTGGCTTGCATAATGAATCCAGCCGCCGGAGCCACAAAGGCTCGACCCAGTTCGCTTACCGTGGTAAGGCCCATGTAGCGGCCCAAAAGGTCTGCCCGGGCGTGTTCTGGCACAAAGCGTGATTGCACCGCCGAGCCCCATATTTCGCCAACAGACAGGACGAGCATGGAGCCTATGACGGCAGCCGGCGATGACAGGAATGCAAAGCCTAAAAATCCAAACGCGAACAGCAATTTGGACGCACTGGCATTCGGTGCAATGGGAGCCACGCGCAAAGCTCTGCTAATAGGTAACTGACCAAACACGCACACCAGGGCGTTCACGCTCAACAGGCTTCCGTACAGCCACAAAGGCAGGTTCTGTGCCCTCATGTGCAGGGGCAAAAAGCTTTGTATCAAATCGTATGCGCCCCAAATGAGGGTCATGCCGGCCATCCAGGCCCAGAATATGCCGTCCCGCGCTATAACGCGCATGGCTTGTTTACGCTGGGCTGCATCGGGTTTTGTATGTTGAGCCGAGTCGACGGTAGTCATGCTGGCTGTAACAGGTTGCGTGCGCGGGCGGCGGAACAGGCTGTAGCTTCTGCCAGCGACCAAAGGTGCAGACTCGGGCACGGCCAGGGCCAGAAACAAGCCTACCGCCAGGTTAAGGGCTCCGCCGACTATAAAGCCTGCGCGGGGCATGACGGCGAATATGGCCACGCCCAACAGCGGGCCCCAGCCAAAGGCAGCGTTAAGCGCTATGCGGTTGAGGGCAAAGGCTTCGGATCGACGATCGGGTGGGCACAGGTCGGCTAGGGCTGCGTTGGTTGCCGGCCGGTAAAAGGTGCGCGTCATTCCATTCATGAAATTGAGTAGAGCCAAAAGGAACACGTTGCCACCGGCAAACGCAAAGCCGAACATGGCCAGGGCGCTGGTGCATACGCCCAGTATCTGCACCGGTTTGCGGCCAATGCGGTCGGACAGGTGGCCGCCCAGCGCTCCGAATAGAACGCTGGCAACCGGCGCGGAACCGAGCACCAGACCCAGGGCGCCCAGGCTCACTCCCTTGTCCTTCATGTATAAACTAAGGTAGGGCACCACCATGAAGCGGCCGGTGGATTCCACCATGGTGGCCGCGGTAAGAAGCCATACGGTGCGCGGGAACGATGCGACATAGGCTTTCAGGCGGTGAAGGAGCTGTTGTACAGACGGAAGGGCACTCATTACCCGCCCAGTATAGCCGGGCGGGCAGCGAGCGTGTACAGGGGTCAGACCCCGCGTGTATACAAATATGCACGTTTTGTGATATTCTGCCGTTTTGACGGTGGGCAGCGGGCCTATCGTGTTGCAAACGAAACAGAGGAATCACATGACATATACCAGCGCCGAGTTGTTAGCGCCAGCGGGTACCCCGGAAGCGCTCGATGCGGCTATAGGCGAGGGCGCGGACGCGGTCTACCTGGGCCTGAAAAATTTTAACGCGCGCATGCGCACGGGCAACTTTGCGTACAGCCAGTTTGAGGCTGCCGCCGAGGTTTTGCACAAAGCCGGCAAGAAGCTGTACGTAACGGTGAACACCGTGTTTGAACAGCGCGAGGCCGACCGCATGTACCAGATGCTCCAGTACCTGGAGCGGGTTGGGGCAGATGGCATCATCGTGCAGGATCTGGGCGTGGTAAAACTGGTTCAGGAAAATTTCCCGGGGCTTAGGCTGCACGCAAGCACCCAGATGAACGTTGCAAGCTCGGCCGGTGTTAACTTTTTGTCGCGAAGCGGATTTAAGCGGGCCGTGCTGTCGCGAGAGCTGTCGCTGGACGAGATAAAAAACCTCCGTGCGTCCACCAACCTGGAGCTGGAAACTTTTGTACATGGTGCGCTGTGCGTAAGCGCTTCGGGCCTGTGCATGTTCTCCAGCTACCTCGGCGGACGATCCGCAAACCGCGGGGCGTGCACCCAGGCATGCCGCCGCATGTTCCGCTCGGAGGATGACGCCGACGGCTACTACTTTAGCCCCGATGACCTGCAGCTGGTAAACCGCGTGCCCGATCTTGTGGAAGCCGGTGTCGGCTCGCTAAAAATAGAAGGGCGCATGAAGAGCGCGGAGTACGTGGGCGCCGTGGTTGCTGCCTACCGCTACATGCTGGACAACTGGCGCTTTGACCGGGAACGTGCTGCTATTAAGGCGCTGTCCATGCTGCAGGCCGATTTTGCCCGCAGAAAGACCACGTACTGGTTTGACGGCCAGGTTGACCCGGCATTCATCCGCCCGGATCAGTCCGGCGGCACCGGCATTGCCCTGGGAAAAATCAAGGTGGTCCGCGTCTTTGACGACAAGCGATGGATGCAGGTGCGCCACTACGACGGCATAGCAGAGGGCGACTCCATCCGCGTGCACCGCCACGGCGACGAGGGCAGGCTCACCGCCCGCGTGCGCGGCGTCATGGACAGGCCGGAGGGGCTGTTCCTGCAGGCCGACTGCGAGTTTGGCCCGGAGGACGAGGTGTACCTGGTGCAGACCAAGGCTATGTCCAGGCGCTACAAGCCCGTTTTGCCGGCAAGCCTTGACCGTTATAGAAAGTTCCCAAGTTTCGACAAGGCGCCCCTTCCGCAAAAGCCGGAGGCGGTGCCCAAGGAAGCGGCGGCCGCCTTCCCGCCGGGCATGTACTCCGCCGTCAGCCGCGTTCAGGACCTGCACCTGATCCAGTCCGACCGTCCCGACCGCGCCGTGATACGGCTAACGCGCAAGAACGCCGAACTCATGCGCAAACAGGGCAAGGAGCTGCCCTTCCGGGGCGAGCAGCTGGTTCTCTGGCTGGAGCCCTTCTTCCCGCAGGCCGATGTCGAGTGGCTGAGCGGTGAAATCGAGTATTGGATTGGACAGGGACAAAAGACTTTTATCGCGAACAATCTGGGCCACTTGAGCCTTCTAAAAAGCAGGCAGTGCACCGTGGTTGGCGGCCCTTGGCTCTATGCGTTCAATGCCTATGCCGCGGGCTTTCTCTTGGCAAACGGCGTGGATTTTGTAATGCCTCCCCTGGAAATATCCAAGCAGAACCTGGGCAAACTGGCCGAGCTGGTCGGGCCGCAGCGGCTCTTCCCGGTAGTGTTCGCATATCCGCCCTTATTCACCATACGGGCAGACATGGGCTCGTTATACAAATTTCGCTTCTTTCATGACCGCGACGGTGACGATTACGAATTGGTCAACGACCAGTCCGGTTCGGTGGTCATACCGGCCATGCCGTATTCCATCGTTGACCGCGTGCCCTTTATGAAAAAAGAGGGCACGGAGCGCTTCCTCCTGGATTTCAGTTTTGTGGACATAAAGAAACCGGCCTACAGGCGCGTCATGGCTGCGGCCAGGGACGGCCTACCCTTGCCGCAAACCGGCAGGTTCAACTGGCGCGAAGGCTTCTGGAATCCGGAAGAGCAGACTTTTGTGGGCAAAACCGATTCCGGGGAACGCTCCGCGCGCGCGGGCGCGCACAAAGGCGCGGAAGGCCGCGTCGCGTCGGGTAAACGCAAGGGCGAACAACGTAGCCATGTGGAACAATCCCGTTACGAAGCGGCCGTCGCCAGGGCAAAAAAAGCCGCCGGCCGGCCGGGCCGCGGCGGAAAGCCCCAGTGGTTCGAACGCGAAGCTGCAGCCGGCGGAAAACCGGAAAAGCCGGCAAGGCAGGGTAGCGCACCGCGACCGGCTAGCGGCGCCCCGGCTCGGGACGGTGCAAGCCGATCTATCACTCGTCCTGGGGCTGCGAACGGCCGTAAGCCATACTCCGGAGCAGCGCGTTCAAGCGCCCCCAGATCCACCAAGGGCGGCCCCGGTGGCATAGGCGCCCGCGGTGGCGCACGTAAGCCAAACAAGTGATTAGGAATTGATAAATAGGAATCTACAACACCCCCGCCAGCCCCCACTGGCGGGCTATCATTGCCGCGTCCCGTTCGCGGTACAAGTCGCCATTGTCCCAGGCTTGCCACAGCTCGCCAGCCAGGGCAACTGGGTCCGGGTTGCCGGGGAGGGCGCGGAAATAGTCCAGTACGTTCTTCACGTCGCGCTGTAGCATTGCCTTGCCCTGGGTGGAGTAGCGCGGATCGGCTGCTTGCGGAAAGTCTATGATGACTGGCTTCTGG
>JAKQNL010000261.1 GCA_029565815.1 Spirochaetota bacterium
ATGCGGAGGTCGGTTATAACAAGATCAGCTTCTCCGGAGTCGGCAAGGGCGGCGCCTTCGGTGCCGTCCGAAGCAAGGAGTATGTTATAGCCTTCTAGCTTAAGGAACTCCCCCAGGCCTTCGCGTATGTTTTTTTCGTCGTCGACAACAAGGATGGTGAATTTCATCTATGTTCGGCCTCCGCCAGTTCCTGTTGTGGCCCTTCCAGCATGCGCTGCTCCCGCTGGGGAACGGGCAAGGTAATGGTAAATGTAGAACCCATGCCTAGCTTGGATTTTACCGTGATATCGCCTGAGTGTTCTTTTATTATTTTGTACGCAAGCGTAAGCCCAAGACCTGTGCCGTTTTCTTTTGTTGTAAAATATGGCTCAAAGATTTTACCAAGCTTGTCCTCTCCTATGCCCACTCCCGTATCCTCTACTGAAAGCCTTACCTCATCGCCAGCAAGCGCTGTACTTAGGCGTAGGCTGCCTCCGTTTGGCATAGCGCCAAGCGCGTTTTTTATCAGGTTTAGAAGCGCTTGCTTCATGTAACGTTTGTCGATGGGTAAGAGCGGAAGGGCCCTGTCGCACTCGACGTACAGCTGTACCGAGTTTTGTTCCGCCTCATAGCGCATAAAATCGCCCAGTTCACTAACGATTGCGTTTAGGTCGTCGTTGATTGGCGTTATATCCATGGGCCTGACCGCAAACAAAAAATCCACAACGATGCGGTTAAGGCGTTCTATCTCTTCGTCCAATACATCCAAATAACGGCTTTGAGCCGGATTCTCGCAGGCCGTTGTTGCCTTGCGTATGAGTTGGACATGTATGGAAATGGAGCCAAGCGGGTTTTTTATTTCGTGGGCTACGCCAGCAGCCAGCGTGGTAAGAGACGCCAGGCTTTCGGCGCGGCGAAGCCTGGCCTCCCGTTTTCGTTTGTCCGTGGTTTCCTCGGCGTGCACCAAGGTGCCCTGTATGCGTTTGTCCTTTACAAGCGGTGTAACGCTGAGCGCGAGTATTCGCGTGCCATTTTTGGTTTCAAGGGCAAACTCGCGGTCCAACACGGTTTCCTCGTTCAGGAGAGTGTCGTGGAAAAATGAGCACAGCTGCTCGTCGCGTAAGCAGTCCCATAAGGGCGCGCCGGTAAGTTCGCCTTGGGCAAGAGGCAAGAGCCGTTCTGCAGACTTGTTCACAAGGATTGGGGCGTGAAGAGAGTCGCACACAACAATGCCGTCCAGCATGGAATCCAGCACCGATTCTAGGCGTTCATTTTCGTCTACCAAAATGCGCAACAGTCCCCGGATGGATTCTTCGTTCATCCGGGACACTTTGTCCATTGCGCGTTCCAGGAACTTTCTCAAAATGCGCCTCCGTCCGCTTCGGCCATGGCGGCAGCCAAACGTTCACCCAGCGCTAGAGGGTTAAGGTTATAGGAAGAATACTTGGCAAGCGCGTCCCGTGAAAGCTTTGCAAAACGCCTGGCCGTGCGTATGGCTTCTGTTTGGGCATCTGGCTTACGCACTAGCTTAGCAAAACCCTCTAGGGCTGCATCCAAAAACGCGGGGAAGGACCATGCCATGGCTTCATCGCCCGAACCGAAATTAGCACTGATTGCAGCTGCTTCCTTAAGGATTTCCTGGGCGCTCTTTGCGCTTGTACAAGCCATGGCAGCCAGGGCCTTGTCGGTACATGCTTCTTTGCCCGCGCCAGCGCAAAGCGCTTGGGCAAATGCGAGCCCTAGCTCATTGAGCCTGTGCGAGCCTTCCGGCCTAAAACGAGATAGGTATTCGCTTACCGAAGTTTCCTGGGCATCCGGATCCCTAAACACACGCGAAAGTATGGCCTTGGTGGAGTCGTTGTCTCTTGCAATAAAACGATAACGCCGTACGCGAGATAGTATGGTGCCTATCATCGCGCTTTTTCTGCTGGTTGTAAGGATAAAGGTAGCGTGTGCAGGCGGCTCTTCAAGGATTTTAAGAAGGGCGTTCCTGGACGAATCAAGCATACGGTCCGCGTGCTCGATGATGATGGTTTTGCGCTTACCGAACGGCGTTTGCCGTGCCCATGCTTCCATGGACCTTACCTGGAACACGGCTGTAGCGTCCGGTAGAAGATCGTTGAGCTTTGCGCATACCGGTAAAAGGGCTCGTGCCGTTTTTAGCGCTTCCTCGTCACTTGATGAGCCTGGCATGCACAGGTCGGCGCTTTCCATAATTTGGCGCACAAAAGCGGAAGCCTTAGCAAGGCGGCCTTCTTCGCCGTCGTACAGCACCCGGTCAAAGCGCCGTGCCAACTTCCGGGCCGCAC
>JAKQNL010000276.1 GCA_029565815.1 Spirochaetota bacterium
CCACCTAGTGCCCCGAAGCTTATGGGAAAATTCCCACATTTATTTTCCTTCTCTCTTCTCCGTGTCTCCGTGCCGCCGTGGTTCTATTCGGATTTGGCATAATCGTCTTCTCTGTGTCTCTAGGGCTCTGTGGTCTGATTCTTGGATAAGCCCTCATTTGCAGCTGTTTCATCCCAAAGCTTCGTAACACGACCCAAAAAACCGCTTGCCCCATAGCCGACAGTGGCCGTATTCTTTTCCTTTGGGTCTTTTGGTTCACAGGACATGGGGGCAACACGGCCGCCATGCTTATCCCTATCGATTCGCGCTAGCCAAGGAGGCGTGGGAGCGAAACAAAGCACAAGGAGTAGAGATGGCATATTCTATGAGGTCCGGGTCCGTTTTGGGCATGATACGTCCCCTGCCGGACGCGCACACCCTGGGCATGGGTTCTATGGGAGAGCTCTTGCGCCACGCGGGCGTCCACCACGAGGTAGCGGGGCACGAGCTGGCGGCCAAAGCCGGGGCCGGGGACGCAAGCGCCCTGGAAGCTGAACTGGCCGCATGGATCCGCGGCAAGCGAATAGTAGCCCTTGCCTTAAGCTGGAGGCTGGATCCTGAGATCGGCACGCGCCTGTTTGCAGCCCTTATCGAGGCTCTTGAGCGCGGCCGGCTGCTTGCCAAGCACGGCGGGCCAATACAAGCCCTGTACTACGCCGGCCTCCCGCCAGCTTGCGACCGCGTACAGGAACAATTCCCCTGGATAGATGGCCTGTTCCGGGGCGACGAAAGCCCGGCAGAAAGCCTTGCCATACTTGGCATCAATCCGTCGGTACTGCCACAGTCCCTGTCCGAGGGCCTGGCTTACGACGAAGACCGCCTTGCCTTTGGCCGGTCCATGATCGCATCGGGCGACTACAAGAAGATCCAAGCGCATCACCGGGATTATCCCCTGTTCGGCAAACGCGGCGACCGCATGGAATTGCGGGTGGCATACCACCGCGACCGCGGCCTGGGACCGCTCCTACGCGCTCATGTCGGCCCATACCTCTCCGACCGCAAGGAGGCCGTTGCCCAGTTTGCCAGCTGGAGCCGCTCGTTGGGCAAGGCTGGTCTTTTGGATGTTCTGTCCATCGGTAGCTCCCAGCTGACCCAGGAAGCCTTTGGCCAGGACTGGGGCGAGCGGCCAAACGGCGGCGGCGTGCCCATCAACACGGAAGAAGAGCTTTCTGAAATCTGGCTTGCTGCCCGGCCCATGCTGGTGCGCGCGTATTCGGGTGTAACGAATACAGCAAGCATGGCACGCATACTGGAAGATCGCCTGGACATAGCCTGGCACGCGCTGTCCTTCTGGTGGTTCTGCGCCTTGGATGGCCGGGGGCCCATGCCGGTACGGGAAAACCTGCAGGCCCACTTTGACGCCCTGGACGTTATAGCCGCATCCGCAAAGCCCTTTGAGCCTAACGTGCCCCACCACTTCGCCTTCCGGGGAGCCGACGATCTGTCATACATAGTTGCGGGCTATATCGCTGCGCGGGCCGCAAAGGAGCGGGGTATCACAAGCCTGGTACTCCAGATCATGCTCAACACGCCCAAGTACACCCACGGCCTTGCGGACCTGGCCAAGGCCCGCGCCCTCCTAGCGCTTGTGCGCGAGCTTGAGGGCCCGGACTTCCGGGTGTACCTCCAACCGCGCGGAGGCTTGGACTACTTCTCCCACCACGAGGACAAGGCGAAAGCCCAGCTGGCCGCGGTCAGCGCCATGATGGACGACATCGATACGCAGAGCCAGAACGGTCCGGATATCATCCATGTGGTCAGCTGGTCCGAGGGCATACGATTGGCAGACCCGGATGTTGTTAATGAAAGTTTGCGAATAACCCGAGCAGCCCTAACGGGCTACCGCGCGCTTAAGCGTGAGCGTGGCGGTTTTGCCTGGGAAGAAGAGGTGCGGGAGCGGACCAGACTGCTGCTATCCGAGGCCAGGATACTGATAGCCGCCATGGAAAAAACCATTCCCGATACCTACGGCCCGTCCGGCCTGTACCGCATGCTCAAAGACGGCTTTTTCGCCTTGCCCTTTTTGTCGGAACTGCGAGACGAGTTCGCCGCTGCCGCATCCATGCGCACGGCTCCGCTGAACGGCGGCGTGGCTCTCGTGGACGCTGAGGGTAAGACCATAAGCGCCGCCGAACGGGTCATCATGGCGGAATCCGGGAGGCTCCATGCCTAGATCGAAGGACGAGCGAATACACGGCCCGCTCAAGGCGGCGGCGGCCAAAGGCAAGGAACTACGCTGGTGCGTGGTCGGAGCCGGCAACGGCGGCCTGGCCATGGCCGGACACCTGGGCATCATGGGTTTTCCGGTATCCATCTACAACCGTACCGACGAGAGGCTCGCCGGCGTGCGCTGGCACGGCGGGGTGCGCGTTGACGGCGACATCAATGGCTTTGGCCCGGTCCAGGTTGCAAGCTCGGA
>JAKQNL010000287.1 GCA_029565815.1 Spirochaetota bacterium
GACCAGTGGGCAAAGCTTGCCCCGGGCTTTGGCATGTTGGGAACGGTACAGGGTCTCATCGGCATGCTTAAAAACCTGGAAGATAAAAGCATGATCGGTCCGAACATGGCCGTGGCCCTTATCACCACCTTTTACGGCGCCATCATGGCAAACTTCTTGTTCACGCCTATGATGGGCAAACTCGGCCTGCAGGACGGCGCAGAAACCAAGGTGCGCGAAATGATTATAGAAGGCGTTTTGTCCATCCAGCAGGGCGACAACCCGCACATACTCCAGCTTAAACTGTCATCCTACCTGTCCCCGGACAATCAGCGGAAGCTCGAAGAGCTCCACCCGCAGGCGTAAGGGAGAACCGGAATGGCCCGCAAGAAAAAAGAGCAGAGCCTTGGTGGTCTCGGCGAGTGGGTTGTTACCTACGGCGACATGGTTACCCTCATGCTGTGTTTCTTTGTGGCCATTTTCGAAGTATCCGAGTCCGATGTCGTACAGTCCGAGCAGCTCATTTCCAGCCTGAACAACATAGGCATGGGCGGGTCCACCGGCGGCAACACCCTGTCTCCCGGCCGCCTGGCCGAGCTTGGCAATACCATCAACTCCCTGCCGTCCATGGAAAAAGGCCGCGTGCTTGGAACCGCTAAAAAGAAGGCCGTATCCCTCTTCCAGCCGGAGATCAAATCCAACAAGATACGCGTAAGCGCCGACGAGCGCGGCTTGGTCATATCGCTTGCATCCGATGCGTTTTTCCGCCGGGCAAGCGCGGACATCAACATAGAAGAAACGCGTACCATGCTGTTACGGCTGGCAGAACTGCTTAAATCGCCGGAGCTTGAAGGCAGGAAATTCCGCATCGAAGGCCATACCGACGGAACGCCCACCGATCCTGCCGGCCCTTGGTACTCCAACTGGGAATTGTCTACGGCCCGTTCGCTGGCCGTTTTGCACTATCTTACCGATTTTGGCGCCCAGGAACCGCGTTTCCAGGTCATGGGACTTTCGGATACCGTTCCGATTGCCGATGATGCTACTGAGGAAGGGCGCGCGTACAACCGGCGCGTCGACGTGATCATTCTGGACGAAGGGCACCTGTAAGGGCATGCGGAGGCTTATATGAGCGATGATTTTAAGGACGGGGCGGATTTTTCCGAGCCGGCCGAAACGATCGAAAAACCAAAGCGCGGCGGCGGCGGTGCAAAGGCCATACTCGGCCTGCTTAAATGGATAGGCATAGGCCTTGGCGCTGTGATATTTATTGTGGCCATCGTGGTGGTTACCGTGAGCATCATCAACAAGCAGTCCAAGCCCCTGTCCACTGTACCGACCGGTGAAGACTACCAGCAGGCAACGCCTGTGTACGCAACCTTTACCTCCATCGAGCAGGTAACTACCAGCACCATGGATATCGAGCCGTGGTCCGTCATCGTAAAGGTGAATCTTGCCTACGACATGGAGGACAAGACCATCCAGACCGAGCTTACCGCGAGAAAATACCAGATACTGGACGCACTAAGGAATTTCTTCTCGCGCAAATATATCGAAGAGCTTAAACCCGACCGCGAGCGGGTTCTTAAAGAAGAAATACGGGCTATGCTCAACCGCATGCTGGAAAAACCGAGTCTCAAGGACGTATACTTCGAAACCTTCAAGTATACGCCCATGTAAGAGCCCTTTTGCGTTGCGAAATACGGGCGGATATGCCATGATAGTGGCGGAGTGAAGCAATGACAGAAGTCCTGTCCCAGGACGAAATAGATCAGCTCCTCAGCGCCATCAATGCGGGCGACAGCACCCTGGAATCGGTGCCGTCGGCCGCGGACTCCCGTAAGATAAAGATTTACGACTTCAGGCGCCCGGACAAATTCTCCAAGGAACAGATGCGCACGGTGCAGAACATGCATGAAACCTTCGCGCGCCTGACTACCACCAGCCTGTCCACTTCGCTGCGCATCCTTGCGAACGTGCACGTGGCCAGCGTGGACCAGCTTACTTATGAGGAATTCATCCGATCCATTCCGACCACCACTACCTTGGGTGTGGTAAGCATGGATCCGCTTAAAGGCCAGATCATTCTGGAAATCGACCCGGCTGTTACCTTTACCATCATAGACCGGCTGTTCGGCGGCGCGGCGAGGGCACAAAAATAACCCGCGAACTGACCGACATCGAGTACTCGGTCATGGAAGGCATCATCGTAAAGATACTGGGCAACCTGCGCGAGGCATGGGCCCAGGCCATAGACCTCCGCCCGCGCTTGTCAACCATCGAGACAAATCCGCAGTTCGCCCAGATCGTGCCGCCGACAGAAATGGTTTTGCTCGTAACCTTGGAAACCAAGATAGGCGAGGTGGAGGGCATGATGAACCT
>JAKQNL010000296.1 GCA_029565815.1 Spirochaetota bacterium
AGTACACCTGAACGAAGCATCGGCCGGCACTAACGAAATTAGCCAGACTATCAACGGCTTTAAGGATCTAGCTTTGTCCGCAAGCCAGGCGGCCGAAGAGGCCACAAGCGCGATGAAAACATCCTATAACAGAAGCGCGCAGGCGCGAACGGTTGCCGCATCGCTGCGCTCCAGCGCAGAGCGCTTATCGAGCGCATGCGGGCAGGTCTTGGCACAAGCAGAGGAAATACAGCGCCTAGGAGCCGAGAACTCGCAACGCATGGCCGAGCTGCGCAAAAGCCTGGCCGATCCAGTGTAATACAAGGATTTTGGCTGGTACTATCCCTACACGCCCAAATCGGGCATGATGAACCTCGATGGCCAAGCCTAAGGCCTACCAAAAAACAAGCGACGAATGGAGCTAAGCAGTATGAGCATCCGCCGCCTTTTTCTCGTACCTTTGCTATTGTCAGTAGTATGCCCACTTTTTGTGCTAGCCCAAATCCCGTCTGCCGAAGTCGAATATGAAGCGGACAAACCCGAACCGACCCTTGTTTTCAGCGAGATTTGGGCATACCTCATGTACAACGAGGAAGCCTTTCTGCTGCCGGACTCGCCTATTACGGATATCGCATATTTCTCCGCCCGCCTTTCCGTTAAGGGCGAGTTGTACGGATCCCCGCCGGTTGACCGGCTTTCTAAGCATCCAGCCAGAAAGCACCTTGTGCTTGCAGAGGTCTCCAACCAGGCGCTTACCCATTTTGTGCTCGCCCCGGAGTTTGGGCTGCGGGACAAGCTGGTAGCCGACCTTGCAGCCGCCGCTACCGCCTACCAGGGCGTGGTAGTGGACCTGGAACTGGTTCCATCATACGATGCAGAAAATTTTATCACTTTTTTGAGGCTACTAAAGTCAGCGATAGGTAAGCGCATGTTAAGCGTATGCGTTCCGGCACGGGTAAAACGGATAGCCGACGCATATGAATACACAGCTATTGCAGCGATAGCAGACAGGGTGTTTGTCATGGCGTATGACGAGCACTGGAGCACAAGCGGCCCCGGCCCGGTCGCCTCACTCGCATGGTCGGAGCGAATAGCCGCATACGCGCTCGCGAATGTGCCAGGCTCCAAGCTGATCATGGGCATGCCGTTTTACGGGCGCTGCTGGGGCGACAGCAACGCTGCTTCCGCATATAAACATTCCAGCACGCTAAAACTGCTGGCGGAAAAAGGTACTGTGATAGGTCGAGACGAAGAAGGCATACCGTATGCGCAATTCTCCGTTCAGGTTAACTATATTTTACACTACGATGACGCCTTTTCCACCAGGCGACGCGGGGAAATATACCGCAGGCTGGGAGTGATCATGGTAGGCTTTTGGAGGCTTGGCCAGGAAGATGCCGATATCTGGAAGATGCTTCGAATTGGGCCCCGTTAACCTGATAACGGGCGGCGCATCGTAACAGGACCAATAAAGTGCAGCGCAAGCTTGCCCGATCCTATATCTGAAAGCCTGTGCTCAAGCTCCGCGCAAGAGGTCTGTGGCACATCGGCTTCCACAAGCACCTCTTCCTCAAAATGCTCGCGCAGATTATCCCAGCCTGAGTTTATGAAAGCGGCCTTGGCTTTTTCGTACACGTGGTAAGGAAGCCTGCACGATACGCGCATGCCGGCAACCAGCTCGGCCGTGCGTACCTGTTGCAATAGTGCTTTGCCCGCTTCCGAATATGCTTTTACCAGGCCGCCCGTACCAAGGAGCGTGCCTCCAAACCAGCGCACCACCACCACGGCGATATTTCCCAAGCCAGAGCCTTTGAGCACCGCCAAAAGCGGCCTGCCCGCAGTCCCCGATGGCTCTCCGTCATCGGAACAAAACTCCGTGACAGACTTGCCTCCGCCGACTATGAAAGCCGGCACGTGGTGGGAAGCGTCGGGAAACTGGGCCCTACAGAGCGCGATAAAGGCGCGAGCGTCCTCGACGCGCTCGACCGGTTCAAGAATGGCCAAGAAGCGGGAGTTTCCGGCGCGGGTTTCCGCCCGCGCCGCCTCAAGGGGTACTAACATCCTGACCCGAAGTACGCGAAAGCATCAATCATCCATATCCACAGCTTGGGATATACGTTCCTCGTTTGCCTTCACCATGGCAATATCATCCTGGTGGACAAGAGCCTTGAGCTGGTCGATATAGGATTTAGTTTCCGGGCTTGGATACATCGCGTAAAAACCTTCGTACATGACGCATGTATAGCCGAACAGCACCGCGAAGTACACGTCGGCAAAATTGTCGCCCCATCCGTATTTGGCCAAAACTTTCCTGATCTCCGGCTGCTCGAACGCCTTTTTCATCTCGCTTTTTATGGTGGCCGGGTTGAAGGTCTCGTCTTCCTCCTCGCCACCCATGTCCAGATCCTCGATAACGTCATCGTCCAGGTTCTGGAGATCGGCCATGATTCCGGGCAAATCCTTGAGGAACTTGTCTAAAAGCGTCTTGGTAAGCACCTTGGACGGAGCCGCGGAAACGGGCAAAACTAAGGCAAAAAGCGCAAGGATCACAAGCGTGGATACCGCAAGCTTCTTCATACATCCTCCTTGGGCCATGGCCCGAAAAAAACCGCCCGGCGTACACCGGGCAGCAAAGCAAATTGCTCAGGCTCAGGAAGCCATGTCGTCGCTATCTTGCTGCGACTTGGCACGTGATTTTTTCATTGCGTATAGAACTATCGCAACCGCTATAACGCCGTAAGCGATGAAGGAACGGAAATACTCGCCTATCTGCGCATCGCCGAACAGGTTTTTACCGGCAAGCGGCGACACAATGAACAAGAGGTGGAACAAGAGCGTTCCGGTAATCGCGTTGCCTATGGTAGCCTTGGTAATGGTAGCTCCTCCTATAAGCAAAGCGGCGGCGCTAAATAAGCCTACCTGCTCATGGCTAAAGTAGGTTTGCAGCTTGCCTATGTTCTGGATGAACATGATCTGGCCAAAGGACGCAAGAATGGTGGACAAAACCATGGCTATGGTCCTGGTCCTGTCAACGTTGATGCCCGCTACCTCTGCGATATGCTTGTCTTGCCCTATTGCCCTAAAGTTCTGGCCAAGCTTGGTTTTTTGCAAAAACACGATGAACCAGCACAAAAGCCCAACCAGGATGATAGGCACAAGCGGTATCCACAGCACCAGGTAGCCTAGCTGCACCTTGATGGGGATAAGTCTGTCCAGCACATAGTTGATAAGAGAGAAGTCCATAGAGTTCTTGAGGCCTACGCCAGCTTTGAGCACAATTTCCGGGTTTTTTAGCGGAATGACTGTGCCAATGCCTGCAAGCAGCACCATTTGGTACAAACCGTTGGCAAAGAAGCCAAGGATAAGACCAGTGATCATTTCCTTACCCTTTGCGCGGTTCATTATCGCGCCAGTGCCGATGCCGAACAGGATAGCAAAGGGAATGGAGAACGCTGCAGCCAGCGCTACGCCGCTTACTCCACCCAGGCCGATGGCTTTGATGAAGATGAGGCCAAACTGGCCAGCCATCGCACCAATAACCATGGCAAAGTTAAGACCCATGCCAGCGGTTATGGGGATGATCAGCGACAAGACAAGGATGAGGTTGCGCGAAAGGCGGTCAACCAGTTCCTTTATGACCATGGGAATGGGCTGGCCGGAAGCCACCCAGCCCAACATGCCAAGTGCTAGGAACAGTAAGGGTACCGAATTTTTCTTTAAAAATTCGAGCAGGTTGAATTTCTTGGCGTTAATCATTTGCCACCTCCGGACCTGGTAAGCGCGTACAGGATAACGCCGTTGGACACGATTATGCGGATCACTTCGGAGAAAGCCCCGTCTGGCACGATCTTGGATATAACCGGCAGGGCAATTATGAGGAGTGCCTGCATGAGTATGGTGCCGGAAATTACGTGGGAAATGGTAACACGGCGCATGGTCGCGCCGCCTATGAGCACGGCGGCAACGGGAATGAACGGCATGTTAAGCGGTCCGACGTATAGCTGGAAGAAACCGAAACCGTGCGCATAAGCAAGAATACCTATTGCGCCAAGTACGGTTGACAAGGTGGTTCCCAGAAGCCGCTGCTTGTTTACGTTGATTCCGATGGCGCGGGCAAAGCGGGGATTGTCGCCGGCTGCGCTCATGGTAACGCCTGCCTTGCTGCGCAGGAACACCCACATAAGGAAGCACAAGATCGCAAGCCAGATAAGCGAGCCCAAAGGCATCTGCAATCCGAACATATCGATGTGAAGGAAATTGTCCAAAGCCTGGCCGAAGGTATCCTTGATCGCTATGGTGTTGCGAAGGCCCTTGCCGCCGATTGCCCATATCATGATGGGGCTCTTAAACGGCAGAATGAGCCAGAAAATACACATAAGCGAAACCATGGAAAAGCCTACATAGGTACTGACCGTCATTTCGTCGCCTTTGACGCGATTGAGTAGCCAGCCGTAACCCAAGCCGACAATAGTAGAAATGGGAATGGCCACCAGGTTGGTCAGGAAAAACCCGCCTACTCCGGTAAAGCCAAGCTCCACGCCTATACAGCCTGCAAGGAGGCCCGTCAGTATGCCTATGGACACACCGAAGTTCAGGCCGATGCCCGAAACAATGCCGGGAACCATGGCCAGGGTAAGCACGCCTATCATGGACAGGCGGGTGAGCGTGTCTTTAAGGAAGCCAGGCATGCTCTGGCCCTGTATAACAGCCAGAACGCACAAGAGCACCAGGAACAAGGTGATGAACACCTTCGGGTAACCGAAGCGCTCGGTGGTTCCGCGCCACAGCGAGCCGATCGGCGCTAATGGATTCTTCATCATTTGGCTCCCTTCACGTTTGCGGACAAAGCGCCTGCCATGGCAAGGCCGTAGGTTTCGTCCGGATCGTCGGGCTTGAAAATGCCCACGCTCTTGCCGCCGTAAATGATAGCGATTCGGTCGCATACCGACCGCAATTCGGCAAGCTCGGATGAAGTCATCACGATGGTTATACCGTGCTGTTCATTTAAGTTAACAAGGAAATCCAGCACCAGCTTCTTTGCGCCTATGTCTATACCGCGGGTCGGTTCGGAAACGAACAGCACCTGCGGTTCCAGGGTAAGCGCGCGGGCGATACACACCTTCTGCTGGTTGCCGCCCGATAAGCGCCTAGTAGGCTGGGTAGGGCCAGTACAGCGGATATCGAACACGTTGATCATCTCCAGGGCCCGTTCGCGGAT
>JAKQNL010000297.1 GCA_029565815.1 Spirochaetota bacterium
CGACACCAGGTCGGACAGATTATGATCCATGGCCAAGCCGAGCCTATCGTGGTAGCCGATTTTCAGGTAACGAAACCAGGTTTCCGGAACATCCCTGCCCGGAAGGTCCGGCCCCCGGTCAAAGCCCAGTACGCTGCGCTCCACCTGGCCAAGCGAGCAATCTGGCAAACGAGCGCGCCACAGCCGGCGGCTAGCATAGACTAGATCGGCATGGACAAGTGCTTCGGGCACTCGCATGCCGTTCAGTATGGCCCGGGTACGAAGGAGGGGCCAGTCAAAACACAATCCGTTGTAGGTAACAAGCGCTTGTGCTGATGCAAGCTCCTCGCATACTGCGGACACAAAAGCTGCTTCCCCCGGGTAGTCGGCAAGAAAATACTGGCTTAGTTCAAGCACCGTTCCGCGCACCCGGCCTATTGCTGCTAGAAACGCAACCGTGCCGGCTCCGCCGGAAAGCCCGGTGGTTTCCAGGTCAAAAAACACAAGACCGCTAGGCGGACACAGGCTGCCAGTAAGCCTGTGGTACAAGGCTCCAAGGGGAATAGTAGGATTTGGAAAAAGTTTTATGAGCGGTTTTTGCACACGCCGAACATAGAGCCAGGGATGGGTGTGTTCCCACGCTACAGGGAGCTCATGCGTTACGGTGGCGGCATGTTTTTTTTTGCCACTGGGTTGTTGCTCGCGTAGCCGTGCAAGCCGGCTCTTTAGATTTGCCGCCACGACTCTAGCTGCGCACGATAGCCGACAGCACGGCCAATGCGCCGCGTTTACGGAAGCCGCGCACAGCATCTTCGGCTTGGTCCAGGCCTGCACACGACGGGCAACCGCTGCCGCAATCGCAAGAGCCAAGCCGCGACAGGGCATCGGCAAGCACATCGGGCATAAGCTCCAGTAAAGCCTCGCACAGGCCCGTGCCGCCTGGGTATCGGTCCCACAGGTATAAAGCCGGCACGCCGTAATGATCGTCCCGCACCCGGTAGCTTCCCCCGAGATCCCCAAAATCGCACAACAGGCGTATCGGCGCTAAGCTTCGTATCAGGGACAGGATGCCGGACAGGGCTACAGCCTGCTTTGACTCGTCGCCCAAGGCCAGAAGGGCCTGAGCACCGGCACTATCGGGCTGGAACAACACAGCTAGCGCGCGGGTTTGCATTTCTTCAGGCGGTAGGTATATCTCGCCGTAGCCTATGTTTTCGTGGCTGTGGAAGCGCAGCTTCTTAAACTTTTCCGCCCGGGAGCGCACCAAGAGGTCGCCCAGCACTGCTTCCTGGCCGCAGGGCAAGGCTCTATCGTCCTCGGACAAAACTTTTATGTCAAACTTGGTTACCGCGTCGGTGTAGTAATTAAGCTCGCGCTCCTCTACCCGGCAAATGCGCTTTTCGATGTCCAGTTCCAGCACAATGAACTGGCGTCCCCTATGCATGTAAACAGCATCTTTGAACACGAGTTCCTTTGCGCTTGGCCTATCCATTTCGCCTATAACGGTGTTTGCTCCCTGTGTGGTATCCACGATAACCACGTTGTCCGCACTGGCCGAGCGCAAGGAAATTTTTTCCGACGGGTAGCTGTCGGCTGACCAATGCCAACGCTGTCCGGTAAGGCGCACAAGCCCTTCTTCTTCCAGCATGGAAAGCCCATCTAGGGTCAATTCGCGATTAGCAATGGGACCAAAGACAGCGTCTTCTGCAAAGGGCAGCTCAAAGGCTGCGCACTTTACGTGATCCATGAATATGTACGGATTTTCCGGGTCTATGCGAGCGGCTTCGGCTGCAGCTTGCAGGAATCGATCCGGATGCTCCACCAGGTACTGGTCTACGGGCGAACTGGATGCTACATACACGGCAAGCGACATGCCGTCCCGGCGGCCAGCCCTACCCGCTTGCTGCCAGAAGGAAGCCAGGCTTCCGGGCCAGCCTGCGATGACCGCAGCGTCCAAACCGCCTATGTCTATGCCCAGTTCTAGCGCGTTGGTGGACACCACACCCTGGATAGAACCGTCCCGCAGGCCTTTTTCTATGTCCCGCCGTTCGTTCGGCAATAGGCCGGATCGGTACGGCTCAATGCGCAGCCTGTGGTTATCGGTATACAGGTTTGCAAAGTGCTCGTTAAGGTAGGATGCTATAATTTCCACCCGTAGGCGGGATCTGGCAAACAAAATGGTTCTAACCCCGCGCTCCAGAAGCTTTGCTGCAACCGTCCGCGATTCCAAAGCAGAGCTTTTGCGTATGCCCTGCACCGGGTCTACAAGCGGCGGGTTGTAGAGCAACAAAGCCTTTTCAGCCCTGGGCGCTCCGTTCTCGCTTATCGCTTCCACCGGCCGGCCGCACAGAGCCTGGGCCAGCTCGGCCGGGTTTCCTATAGTCGCGGAGCAAAAGATAAAGCTAGGTTTAGAGCCGTAAAAGCTGGCGATACGTAAGAGGCGGCGCAAAACATTTGCAACGTGCGAACCGAACACACCGCGGTATGTGTGCATTTCGTCCACCACGATGAAGCGTAATCCGGTAAAAAATTTGATCCACTTTGCGTGGT
Organism: Spirochaetota bacterium; assembly: GCA_029565815.1. GTDB lineage: Bacteria > Spirochaetota > Spirochaetia > Treponematales > UBA12059 > JAKLIU01. The sequence continues at coordinate 2,530 of JAKQNL010000297.1, forward strand.
TCGGAAGCACGCCAGAATGGAGCATATCCGGGTTGGTTATGACTATGCGCGCTGCGTCGCGGGCGGATGCACGTACCGACTGGGGCGTGTCGCCGTCGTAGGTTGCTACTTTAACAGGCAGCTTACCTGCGCCCAACAGCGCATTCATTTCCGCCTGCTGGTCCTGGGACAGGGCTTTGGTCGGAAACAGGTACAAGGCCCGTGCATCGGGTGATTCAAGGAGGGCCTGTACCGTCGGCAGGTTGTAGCACAGGGTCTTACCGGAAGCGGTCGGAGTAACGACGACAAAATCCCTGCCCGCCCTGGCGTGTTCCCAGGCTAAGCGCTGGTGGGTATACAGCCGTTTGTAGCCACGGGTAGCTAGAGCTTCTGTAAGCCTTGGATCCAAGCCTTCGGGCAGCTGTGCCCACCGGGCCGCAACGGCAGGCAGGCGGTGCACACGGGTAATACAGGCGCCCATCTCTGGATCTTTGAGAAAATCGTTAATAAAATCGCTGACAGTTGTATCGCTCATAACCTATACTATGATACGTCATGCGCGCATCTTCGTAAACTGGCGCGCTCTATCATGCAAGCGGAGGGTTTTCATGAACAAGGTACTGTCCATCGTGCTTGGGGGCGGCAAGGGCACCAGGCTGTATCCTTTGACCAAGGATAGGGCAAAGCCTGCCGTGCCGTTCGGCGGCAAATACCGCATCGTGGACATTCCCATATCCAACTGCATAAACTCTGGCTTTAAGCAAATCTACGTGCTCACCCAGTTCAACTCCGCATCCCTACACCTGCACGTTGCGCGAACGTACCAGTTTGACACCTTCTCCGACGGTTTTG
>JAKQNL010000347.1 GCA_029565815.1 Spirochaetota bacterium
CGCTTGTTGTACGGCGCTCTGTGTGTCGGCTAGCACCTGTGTATGAAAGCCACAAGCGCTAAAGGCTTTTTCTATTACAGGCAGGTCGCTTTCCTTAAACGTGCCTGGCCTGGTAATGATCACGTCGGAAAATATAGCAGCCAGTGCATGTGCCATGGTGCTTGGGTTTTTGTCTTTTGCGCATCCGAATAAAAGAACGCCGCCCAAAGGGAACAGTTTTTTGAATTCGCTAACGCATGCTGTTATAGAATCTTCTGTGTGCGCTCCGTCCAGTACGACTGTAGGTTGAGTGTCTACTATCTCGAAGCGGGCGCGAAGCTGTGCTTGTAGTAAGCCATCCTGTATTGCTTGTTCGGCTATACCTAAGGACCGTGCCATGAGGATAGCAAGGCTTGCGTTGTGAGCCTGCACGGAGCCTATCATGGCGCATCGGTACGAAGTATCGGCCGCTGTGCCATCGCGCATGGACAGGGTAAAGCTGGTGCCTTTGGTGTCGATATGCACATCGAGGATTGCCGCCAGCGCATCCAGTTCGTGCAATGCGCATCCTAGTTCTTGCGCGCGCGTTCTGAATACGGCTAGGGCTTCGGGTTTTTTTGCGTTGGTAAAAACCGGTATGCCCTTTTTCATAATGCCAGCTTTTTCCATGGCTATTTTTGCTATCGTGTCGCCTAAAAGCTCGGTGTGTTCTAGTTCTATGGGCGTAATTGCGCACAATTCTGGCTGCACAACATTGGTCGAATCCAACCTTCCGCCTAAGCCTACTTCTACCACAACAATGTCGCAGGCGGCTTTTCGGAAACACAAAAAGCCCAATATGGTTAACAGCTCGAAGTAGGTTGGGTTTTCGCCGCCGGGAAAATACGCTTCGCTTTTTCCGTCCATGTAGGCGGCAAGTTCCTGTGCGGCGGGTATAAGCACGTTGAGCCCAACAGGCTCTTGGTTTATCATGATACGTTCGGTGAACGACAAGAAGTGCGGAGAGGTAAACAGGCCGACGCGGTGGCCGGCTTGTTGCAAAATGGATGCAAGCATGGCGGATGTGGATCCTTTTCCTTTTGAGCCTGCAACGTGGATGATACGGTATGCCCTGTCCGGCATGCCAAAATCCCTGTGGAGCGCATGCATGCGATCCAGCCGGTATTCGGTAGGCTCTGCCTTGCGCTCGAAGTTCAGGTACAGGTTAAGAAATGTGTACACATCGTCGGCATTGGAAAAACGCATCATGGTCGGCACTCCAGTGTTCGTGTAAGTATGGCCCTTGCCCCGTCGCATCCGGTAGCCCGTTCCAGCTCTTCAAAACCTGGACAGGCATTCAGTTCGCACAGCGTAAAACTAGATCCGCCTTTGTCTGCAAATAGAAAATCCACCGTGCCGTAATCTAAGCCGCTATGGGTAAACGCCGTTTGAGCCATGGAAACCAGCTCGTCGTGTGGGCTAAAAACGCTCATGTGGCCGCCCTGGTGGGCATTGGACAGCCAGGAAGCGCTGTGCCGGCTAACGCACAAAAAGTCTGTGCCCCCCGGCCATGCGGCGAAAAAAAACCGTACATCGCGTCCGTAGCTGTGCTGCACATATTCCTGGGCCAATAGGTTTTCTTCACTGCGAACTTGCTTGTACTGCTCTGGATTTTCTATAAGGCGGACGCCTTTGCCCATTTTTCCGTAGCGCGGTTTTACGACAAATGGATAGTCTAGCGGCGGCTGTTCCATCGTTGGTGTAAGCTCTACCGTATGCGGATGAGGCAGGCCGTGCTTCCTGCAAAACTCTACGGTGGCCAGTTTGTCACGCGCTGTTTGTACGGCCTGTGCCTTGTTTACGGTGCGTATGCCGCGCGCTTCCATAGCCTGGTACAGCTCCATGGGCAGTTCTCCGCGCATAAGCACGCGCTGGCCGGCTGCGGTTTCCACGCATGAGTCTATATCCGAGCCCGGATAAAAAATCGACATGGACCACTGGTCTGCAATCCCTAAAGCCGCTGCTGCTTCGTTCAGTCGTTTGGAAGGAAAAAACTGGTACAGGTAGGAAGCGTCGG